>MEKM01000093.1 GCA_001766965.1 Acidobacteria bacterium RIFCSPHIGHO2_01_FULL_67_28
CCACCATCCCCGGGCGCACGAAGAGAGGGTTAAGGACATACTCGCGGCGCCCTTCGCGTTGCAGATAGCCCACGCGCAGCAAGAGGTTCTGCATCAGCTCGCGGTCGAGCTCGAGGTTGAAGGCCAGGCTACGGGGATGCTCGATGTCTTCCACTCGATTTCGGAAGCTGGCGACGTAGGGGGGAATGCCGCAGGGGAGGTTGCAGTCAACCACCAGGGTCCGCCGCTGCAACTGCTCGAAGGTGCCGACGTTGAGCGGCACCTTGTCGTAAAAGAGACCAACGCCGCCGCGCAGGAGCGTGCGGTTGTCGTCCGTGAGAACGTAGGCGAAGCCGAAGCGCGGCGAAACGTTGCTCTCGTGGCTCAAGGTGCTGTAGTCGTACCGCGCCCCGAAGTCGAAGGTCAGCCGCCGCCGCGGGCTCCACTTGTCCTGGAGCCAGAGGGCGTACTCGGTCTGGTCACGGCCGATGAAGGGCGAGCCGGAGAAAGAGTACCCCTCGAAGAAGAAGAACCCCGTGGCCGCGGGCTCAATGTCAACCGGAGTGCTGGCATGAAAGCCGCGGAAGGTGCTGCGGGTGACGTTCAAGCCCAGCCGCAGCAAATGCTCGCCGCGCGCCTGGCGCGGCCGGAAGTTGTACACCTCTTGGAATTCGTAGCGCCGGGTGATGCGCTCCTGGGTGTTGAAGAAGCTCCCGAAAACCCGCTCGGGAAGGAAGAGCATCCGTCGCCCGAAGTCGGCAGGGTAGATGTCCACGTCGTAGTCCTTGACGCTGAAGGTGGACTCGAGCAGCGACCCGTCGGAGAAAAGATAGCGGTCCTGCAACCCCGCCATCCAGCCCTTCTGGCGGCGGTTGGCGGTGACTTCCTGCGGGTTGAAGGTGTTCAGGTTGGCGTAGCGGTTCTTCTGCGGGTAGGCGGTGAAAACCCCGGTGAGGAAATGATTCTGGTTCAGGGTGAAGTCGAGCTGGGTGAAGCTGTCGAAGCTTTCCAGCTCGGTGTCCTGCTCCGCCACGGGGAGGCTCGTGACCGGCGAGCGCACGAAGCGGTACTCGAACGACTGCACAATCGAGAAGCGGTCCTTGACGATGGGCCCGCTCACGGTGAAGCGCGGCGTGAACGACTCGATGCCGCGCAGGCCGCCCTCGCGTCGGCGCGGCCGCGGGAGGAAGTTCTGCAGGCTGTACTTCCACTTGTCGCCGGCGCGCGCGGTCTCGACGGAGGTGACGGCGCCGGCGAACTTGCCGTACTGGGCGTCGTAGGGGTTCGCGAGGACTTCGACTTCCTGGATGACGTCGCTCGGCAGGTTGATGGCCCGCTCGCCGGTGACCGGGTCGGTGACGTTCGCGCTATTGACCAGCCACCCGGTCTGCGTCGAGGCGGCGCCCTTGATCTTGATGAGCCCGTCGGCGCCGCGCACGACGCCGGGCACGAGCGGCAGTGCGTCCTGGAAACGCTCGCTGATGAGCGGGGCGTTCTGCAAAGTCTCCTGGCGCACCGTGCCCTTGGGCGAGGTCTGCTCGGGCTGGATGCCCTCGGCTTCGGCGCGGACTTCGATTTCGGCGCGCACCGGCTTGAGCTTCATCTCGAGAGTGAGCTCGAGGAGCGACCCGGCTTCGATGGTCACCTCGCGCGTTGCGTCCTCGTAGCCTTCGAGCGTGACCGTGAGCGTGTAGAGGCCCGCCGGCAGGCCGGTGAAGTGGTAGGCGCCGTCGTCGGCGGTCGCGGTTTCATAGCGCCGGCTCGGGTCGGTCTTGGACGTGAGCGCGACCTTGGCGCCCTGCAAGTACAACGGCTGGCCGTCGGCCGCCGTGGTGCGCGCGTGGCCGTAGAGCTCCCCCGTCTCCTCGGCGACAGCCGTGGCCGGCCACAGCGCGGTGAGCAAGAGGAGGAGAAAAGCTGGGAGTCGGCGAGTGCTCAAGGTTACCTGGTGCGCCCTCCGGGTCATCAACCTGATTTAGATGCTCCGCCGCACGCGAGCGTACAGTCTCTTCTCCGGCGCCGCGGCAAACAAAACAGCCTAGGGGCTTTCCGCCGGGCTGTCAAGGAACCGCGGAGCGGTGCTATGATGGCGGGCCGAAGCGGGGGAGTGATGCCGGAGTACACCGAGAAACACGCGCGCGCCGGGGTCAAGGCGCGCCTGCCCAGGCTCGAGACCTGGGAAAACCAGTTCCCCGGCTACGCCATCACCATCACCATCCCGGAGTACACCGCCGTCTGCCCGCGCACGGGGCAGCCCGACTTCGGCACGCTCACCCTCCGCTACCAGCCGCGCCGCCGCTGCCTGGAGCTGAAGTCGCTCAAGATGTACATCCTGGCCTACCGCGACCTCGGCATCTTCTATGAGAACGCGGTCAACCGCATCCTGCGCGACGTGGTGGCCGCCTGCCGCCCGGCGTGGGCCGAGGTGCGCGGTGAGTTCACCCCGCGGGGCGGCATGCGCGCCACCGTCGAAGCCCGCTACCCGCGCGGCCGGCGGAACAAATAGAAAAGGACGCCCATGAGCGGGAGTATAATGAGGCGTTCCTCGAGGGGGTTGACGTCCAACGGACGCGGGTGAAGGAATGGCCTTTGCTGTCCAGGAGCGTCGTTCCGGCCCGGTGGTCATCCTAGGATTGACCGGCCGCCTGATCATGGGCGAAGCCACCGACAAGCTGGACGCGGCGCTGCGCCAGCTGGTAGAGGCCGGCGAGCGCGCCGTGCTGCTCGACTGCGCCGGCGTCCCGGTGGTCGACAGCCAGGGCATCAAGTCCATCGTCTGGGGGTTGACCTCGCTCCAGAAACGCGGCGGCAAATTGAAGCTGCTCAAGATTACTCCGCGGGTGCGCGAAGTGCTGGACATGACCCGCCTGCTGACGGTGCTCGAAACCTTCGAGGACGAAGCCAAAGCGGCCGGCAGCTTCTAGCGCCCGGCCGCACAACCATTCTCCCATGCTACTGCGCGACCTCATCTTCTGGCTCTCCACCAAGAAGTCTTTCACCCGTCCCATCGGCCGCACCGGGATGCGCCTGGGTTTCGCCAAGCGCTTCATCGCCGGCGAAACGCTCGAAGACGGCCTGCGGGTCGCCGCGGAGCTCAACGCCCGCGGCATGCAAGTGAACATGAACCACCTGGGCGAGGGCGTGACCGACAAGAAAGAGGCCGAGGCCGCCTTCGAGAGCTACCGCGAAATCCTCCGGCAAATCGCCGCCCGCAAGATCGACGGCAGCATCTCCATCAAGCCCACCCACCTCGGGCTCGTCTTCGCCCCCGACCTCTGCCGCGACCTCACCGCGCGGCTGGCCGCCGAAGCGGCCCGGCTGAACAACACCATGGAAATCGATATGGAGGACTCGCCCACCACCGAGGCCACCGTGGCCCTCTTCGAGGCGGTGCGCCGCCAGCACCCGAACACCGCCCTGGCCGTGCAGTCCTACCTCTACCGCACCGAAAAAGACTTGCAGCGGCTGCAGCCGCTGCGGCCGAAGATTCGGCTGGTGAAGGGCGCCTACCGCGAGCCGCCCTCGGTCGCTTTCCCCAAGAAGAGCGAAGTGGACGAGAACTACCGCCGGCTGCTGCGCACGCTGTTTTCGAACGGGTTCGTCCCCGCCATTGCCACTCACGACGACAAGATGATCGAGCTGGCCAAGCTCGTGGCCCGCGAGGCCGGCGCGCCGCCCGACCGCTGGGAGTTCCAGATGATTCTCGGGGTGCGGCGCGACTTGCAGGAGAAGCTCGTGCGCGAGGGCTACCGCATGCGGGTCTACATCCCCTTCGGCACCGAGTGGCTCTCCTACTTCATGCGCCGCCTGGCCGAGCGCCCCGCCAACGTCGGCTTCGTCCTGAAGAGTTTGCTGAAGGGCGGCTGATGTCGGCAACCGGAAGGGCGCGGACTACGTCTAAGGATTTATCATTGGTGGGAACTCCGAAGGAGGCGAGGCAATGAAAGCAGGGAAGACGGTTGTGATCGTGTTGGCTGTGATTCTCCTGGCGGCGGGGACGGCCGCGGCGCAGTCGCAGCAGGCGCAGACGGCGCGCACCGAGGCGGCCGTGAAGCAAGCGGCCGACCACGGCGTCATCAAGTCCATCACCGACACCGAGCTCATCATCGTCACCAAGGTTGGGGACAAGGAAGTCGAAAACATTTACGTCCTCAACGCCGAGACCGTGCGCAAGGGGAGCCTGGTGCCGGGCGCCAAGGTGATCGTGCGCTACAGCGTCGCCGGCAACGTCCGCACCGCGGTCAAGGTCAAGGTCGGCGAAGGCAAGCACAAGGGCGAGGCCAAGCAGCCCCAGTAACGGCCGCGCGGTTTTTAGCGCGCGGCGGCGGGTTCACCCTGAGCAGGTTCACCGTGAACGGGCGCTTGCTGGTAGGCCTGGACGGCGGCGGCCACGCCCGCCCCGGGCGGCAGCTTGATGCCTTCCTCGAGCAGGCACTTCTCCAGCGCCGCCAGCAGCAGCAGCACGTTGTTCTGGGTCGAGGACGCGCCCATCAGGCCGACCCGCCAGATCTTGCCTTTCAATTCGCCCAAGCCGCCGGCGATTTCGATGTTGAACTCTTCCATCAGGCGGCCGCGCACCTTGCGGTCGTCGACGCCGGCAGGGATCTTGACGGCCGTTACCGTCAGCATGCGGTGCGGCGGGGCCACCAGGAGTCCCATGCCCATGGCTTCGAGGCCCGTAGCCAGCGCCTGAGCGTTGCGCCGGTGCCGCTCCCAGCGCGCCTCCAGGCCCTCTTCCTCCACCAGCCGCAGCGCTTCGCGCAGCGCGTAGATCATCGAGATGGGCGCGGTGTGGTGGTAGGTCCGCTCCTGGCCCCAGTACTTCATGATGTAGGTGAGGTCGAAGTACCAGCTGGTCACACCGGTCTTGCGTTTGCCGATGACCGCTTCGGCGCGCGGCCCGGCGGTGAAGGGCGCCAGGCCCGGCGGGGCGCTCAAACACTTCTGCGAGCCGGTAAAGCAGACGTCGAGCCGTTGGGCGTCTACGCGGAGCGGGACGCCGCCGGCCGTCGCCACCGCGTCCACCACCAGCAGGCCGCCGCACTCCTCGGTCACTTGCCGGAAGGCGTCGAGGTCGTTGAGCGCGCCGGTCGAGGTCTCGCCGTGGGTGACGCCGATGAGCTTGATTTTTTTTCCGCGCGCCGCCTCGCGGGCCTGCTGCGGGTCGACCGGCGTCCCCGGCCGCGACTCCAGCGCGATCACCTCGGCGCCCGTGCGCCGCGCCATGTCGGCCAGGCGCTCGCCGAAGAAGCCGGCCACGGTGATGAGCGCGGTGTCGCCCGGCTCGAGCAGGTTCGTCATCGCCGTTTCCATCCCGGCGCTGCCGGTGCCGGAGACGGGAAAGGTCAGACGGTTCTCGGTCACGAACATCCGGCGCGTCAGCACTTGCACGTCGTCCATGATGCGGAGGAAGTCGGGGTCGAGGTGGCCGAGCACCGGGGCCAGCAGGGCGCGATAGACGCGCGGCTCGACGTTCGCCGGCCCGGGGGTGAGCAGGATGCGCGCCGGCGGGTTCACTTCGCCGATGGGTTTCATGGTTGCGGCGTCTCCGCTTCGCTGATGTGAATCTCGACCGGCCGGCCGGCGCCTTTCTTCTTCGTCAACCAGCCGCTCATCTCCGCGGCCAGGCGCTCGCGGTTGACGCGGAAGCCGGCCTCCAGCACGCCCTCGGCCCGCGGCAGGGTGTCGTCGAAAGCGGCGTCCCCGGTGAAGCGCCGCATGGCGAAGCTGTCCAGCCACTCCAGCGGGCAGGGCCGCCGCTCGCCGTCGCTCACCACTTCGACTTTCAGCCGCCGCGCAAACACACCGGATTATGCCTCACGAGCCGCGCCCCCACAACGGCCAAATTGTCGCCCCGCCGGTTCGCTTGTTGCCCTGTCATCCTGCCTGC
>MEKM01000094.1 GCA_001766965.1 Acidobacteria bacterium RIFCSPHIGHO2_01_FULL_67_28
TCTCCAGCAGAAACGACGGCTCGCCGCCGCGGGCCAGGCGCAAGTAGGCGGACACCGGCGTCAGCAGGTCGGCGGTGATGCGCCGCGCCACGGGGATGATGTTCCCCCGCCGCGCCAGCCGGGAAAAAGTCGCGAAGTCGGGCTCAACCGATTGCATGTCAGTTCGGCAGCCGGGCGAGCACGACCCGGCGCATGGCGGCCACCGGAGCGCGCAGGCCCGTCCAGATCTCGTATTGCGCCGCGCCCTGCTCGACCAGCATCTGCCAGCCGGCTACCGTGCGGCAGCCGCGGCGGCGCGCCAGCCGCAGCAGCTTGGTGTGGCGGGGATGGTAGACCAGATCGACTACCACCCGGCAGTTCAACTCTTCGGCTCGCAGGGGAGACTCGTCGGCCTCCGGCGACTGGCCGACCGGCGTGCAATTGACGATGGCATCGAAACGCTGCCGGCGCAGCGCCGCCCGCGGCAGAGCCTCACCGCTGACGGCGCGGGCGAGCGCGCGCGCCGCCGCCGGGCGCCGCGCGGTCACGCAGACGAAGGCCCCAGCGGTGGCCAGGGCGAAGGCCACCGCCCGCGCCGCCCCGCCCGCTCCCACCAGCAGGACGCGGCTGGCGTGCAACCGTATGGCGCCTTGCAGCGCGCGCAAGATCCCCACGTAGTCGGTGTTGTAGCCGTAGAGGCGGCGGCCCCCGCGGACTACGACCGTGTTCACCGCGCCGATTTGCTCGGCCAGCGGGTCAATGCCGTCGAGATGACGAAGGAGGGTTTCCTTGTACGGCAAGGTGACGCTGAAGCCGGCAACGCCGAGCGGCCCGAGGCAGTCAAGAAAATCCCGCAGGCTCGCCACCTCGAAAGGCAGATAGACCGCGTTCAGCCGCGCCGCCCGGAAGGCGGCGTTGTGCATGGCGGGCGAGAGCGAATGGGCGATGGGCCGGCCGATGACGCCGTAAACCCGGGTGCGCGCGTTCAGCCGGTGCGCCCGATACGAGACCCGGAGCTCGCTCCAGGCGATTTGCCCCGGCGCCACCGCCGGTTTGTCGTCGGGCACCGCGTAGGCCAGGGCGCTGCCCGCTCGCAGGGCCAACACCCGCCCGGGGATTCCCACCGTGCCCATACTCAAAGCGATGACGCGCCCGCGGTGGCGGCGCGCCAGGTCGAGCCCCGCCAGGTTGTCGGCCTGGGAACGCGCGGTGACGGCAATCTTGACGCGGTCAGCTCCCAGGCGCGCGAGCCGGCGGTAAATCCGCTCCAGGCGGGCGGGCGTGCCGCGGAAGTCGTGGAGAGATACGATGAGCCCCGCCGGAGGCCGCAGGGCTGCGCGCAGACGCGCGGGAAACCCTGCGAGCGTCGAGCCCTCCACATCCACCCACCGGCAGCCCGCGCGCGCCGCCAGCTGCAGGACGGCGAGCTCGGCCGACGGACTGCCGGCAAACTCGCCGCCTTCCACGCGCCGCCGGCAGGTGGCGATGAGCGTGGTGCGCGGCTGTTTGCGGGCCAGCTTTTCGAGGAAGCGCGCGATTTCGGCCACGCTGCCCAGGTATTCCAGCCGCAATTCGACCACGCGGGCCACGCGCGCGGCGCGGCCGAGCGCGCGGAGGAGCGCGCCCGCCGTGCGCTCGGCCAGCACCAAGGCAACAGGGTCCGGAAAAGCTCGCACGGTCACAGCCATCCCGCTGTCTCCAGGGTAAAAGCGCGTTTCTAGCACAGCGGCCGGGGGCGTGTAAAGGCAACCCCCGCCGCGGGGGTAAAAACCAAGAAAAACCAGAGAAAGCCAAACAACTGCCAAGCCCAGCAAAAGTTTTCGGTTGACAACCCCCGCCGGGTTTGCTACGGTCGGCCCACGCAAACTGCAGCGCCCAACCTGCGGGGGAAAGAGGGTTCCCCGGTCGAGGAGGAGTAGCAATGAGAATGTTGGGGCGTGTCCTCATCCTGAGCCTGCTGGTCGCCGGCCTGAGCCTGGCGGCGGCCGCCCAAGGCTACGAGCCGCCGACACAGGCGAACCACAAGGACGTCTACTGCTCGGGCTTCGTGGCTTCCAGTCCCCTGCCGGCCAACCTGCGCATCGTCATGGCCGAAGACCGGGTGGGCGGGGTCTTGTATTCGCAGTATGACTACATCTACTTGAGCCAGGGCCGCAACGGCGGGGTGTCGGTGGGCCAGCGCTACCAGGTGGTGCGCCCGGTGAACGACCCGAACCCCGTGCAGGCCTTCGCCCGCCAGCAGCCGATCTTCAAGGCCATCGGCCAGCTCTACATGGACCTAGGCTGGGTGGAAGTGACGCAGGTGCATGAGACCACCGCTACCGCCCTGGTGCAGGAAGCCTGCGAGGGGCTCAACGCCGGCGATGTGCTCATCCCCTTCGAGAACCGCCCCGTTCCCGAGTACAAACCTTCGGTCACCTTCGACCGCTTCGCGCCCATGCAGTCGCGCGGGGAAGCCACGCTCATGATGGGGAAGGATTTCGGCTCGGCTTTCGGACAGGGCGACGTGGTCTACATCAACCTGGGGACGAGCCAGGGAGTCAAGGTGGGCGACTACTTCCGCGCCTACCGCTACGGCAGCGGCACAATCTACGAAGGCTACCGCAAGGCAGGTCAGGGGCAGATGCGCCAGCTGCGCGGCATGCCCTACGGGTATGAGCTCCCCAAGATGCGCAAGGACCTGCCGCGGGAAGTGCTGGGCGAGGTCTTCGTGGTGCGAGTGGACAGCAACGCCTCCACGGGTGTGGTCACGTTGAGTTTGCGGGAGATGCACGCCGGTGACTTTGTCGAACTCGAGCCGCCTGCCCCGCCGGCCGCCCACCTGACCGTGACCCCGGCCAGCATCTCGCGCGGCGCTACGGCCACGTTGAGCTGGCACGCCCAGGCGGCGCAGGAAATCACGCTGGAGCCGCGCCTAGGCGCGGTGGAGAAGCGCGGGAGCATGAACGTCAACCCCACGCAGACCGTCACCTATACGCTGCGGGCCCGCGGCCCGGGCGGCGAAACCCAGGCCACCGCCACCTTGACCGTGGTCCAGCCCGCGCCAGCGCCGGCGCCGGTCGCGCCCGCGCGCGCTCCCTCGATGCAGGACCTCTTCGCCCAGAGCGTGCAGGATGTTTTCTTCGAATTCGACAAGTCGGACATCTCCGCCGAAGCCGCCGCCAGCTTGCAGCAGACCGCGGGTTTCCTGCGCAGCTACCCGGACGCGCGGATCCTCATCGAAGGCCACTGCGACGAAGTCGGCGGCGGCCGCTACAACACGGCGCTCGGCGCCCGGCGCGCGGAAGCGGTCAAGAACTACCTGGTGTCGCTCGGCGTGAACGCCGGACAGCTCGCCACCACCAGCCGGGGCAAGGACGCGCCCTTCTGCACCGAGTCCTCGCAGGACTCCTGCCGGGCGCTGAATCGCCGGGCCCACTTCGCCCTGCAATAGGCTCCGGCACTTCCTGAAGGAAGAAGCCTTCGCGGCCTCTAGAGAAGGGACCGTGTGGGCAGCGGCTCGGCCGCGCAGGTGGCGTCGGAGAAGACGAAGGCGGTAAAGGCTTCGAGCTTGACGCCGCGCTTCCACGCCGTCCGCTCCAGCCCGGCCTTCAGGCAGGTCTCTTCCAGGAATCGCTCCCGGTCCCAGCCGTGCTCCCGCGCCACCTGCGGGAGCAGCAGCCCGCGATAGAACCCTTCGGTGACGAGCAGGCCGTGCTCGCCCGGAACCACCTGCTCGGGCTGGATGGGAAACAGCGGCGAGAGCACCGAGATCTCGATTTCGAGCGCCGGCAACTCCTCCGCCTCGACCGGGGGGAAACGCGGGTCGTGCAGGGCGGCGGAAATGGCCGCCTCGGCCACCGTCAGGTAGAGCGGTTCGCGGGCTTGGGGCAAACCCACGCAGCCGCGCAATTGGCCCTGCTTGTGCAGGCTGACGAAGGCGGCGCCGGGCTGCCGCAGTCTATCCGAGGGAACCGCCGCTTCTTCTCGCAGCGCCGCCGCCGAGCCCGCCAGGGCTGCGGCCATCGCCTGCCGCGCCCAGTCGAGCAGCCAGCGCTGCTCTTCTTTAGCGAGCGGCGACATCTTCTTTCTTCTGGGGGTTGACGATGGTCAGCCCCCCGCGGCGCTCGAGCCGCCGCACATTCAACTGGCGCCAGAATTCGGCGGCGTAGCGCGCCGCGCTCCAGAGCGAAAACACCACCACCAGCCACAGCGCGATGGTCCCGATCAAGCGGAGGTCGGGAAAGCGGCTACCGAGCAGCAGCAGGCTCGCCGCCCACACCTGCAACACCATCTTGGCTTTGCCCAGCTCGGACACCGCCACCATGAAACCCTCCGCCGTGGCGATGGTGCGCAGGCCCTGCACCGCCAATTCGCGCCCGACGATAATGACCACCATCCACGCCGGGGCCAGCCCGAGCTCGACCAGCGCGATGAAGGCCGCCGAGATGAGCAGCTTGTCGGCAATCGGGTCGAGCAGCACGCCCAGCGGCGTGATTTGCCGCCGACGGCGCGCCAGCAACCCGTCCAACCAGTCCGTCAGGGCCGCTCCGAAGAGGATCAGCACGCCCCACAGCTCGAAATTCTCGACCCGGGTCAGCAACACCACAACCAGCGGGGGTACCAGGACGATTCGGGACAGGGTCAGGCTGTTCGGCAGGTTCATCGGCGTCCGCGGAACGGGTTCGTGCTCGGCCGGTCTCTCGTCATCAAGTCGGAAGCGCGCACCGTGGTTTCGATTCCGGCACTATACCCGTGGCCGGCTCGCGCTGTCAAACCTCCCGCGATGCTGCCCCAGAATTGTGCAAAACTTTCGCTCACACTGCTTCCTTGAGCCGTTCCACTACCGGGGTCGTACCCCGCCGCCCTCACCGGCGGTGCGCTCATAACATGCTGGAAAACCAATAAGTTACACGCATGTTTTCGCGTGCTTGACCGCAACGCGAGATTGCCTTGATTTTTCGCGGCTAAATCAATCACGGCGAGTTTCCACATCTTTTTCCACAGAAAAAACTCCTTTGCCAGCAGCAAGATGCCGCCAATGCGGGGAAAAAGGCCGAGGGCGGTGACACAGGATCGCCACACGATGCGGCTAGGCGCTCTTGACGGCGTACTCTCCGAGCTGGTGGGCGAGAGATTCAGGCACTTCGGCTTCGATCCACACCATTCCGTCGCGAAAACTCTCGCTCAAGACTCGTCCGCGCTCGTGGACGAGAGCGCGCTCGCGTCCTTGGGCCGCGGAGAAGCGCAGGGCCAGCCGCACCGGCACGTCGCCGGGCAGCAGGCGCTCGATTTCTCCCCGCAGCTCGTCCAGACCGAGGCCTTCGAGCGCCGAAACGAACACCGCGCGCGGGGAATTCTTCAGTTCGCGCCGCTCGTCCTCCTCGAGCAGGTCCGTCTTGTTGAAGACGAGCAGCCGCGGGGTCTTTTCGACGCCCAGCTCGGCCAACACCTGGCGGACGGCGTCGTCCTGCTCGGTGTGCCCGGGACTGGAGATGTCGCTCACGTGCAGGATGAGCGCCGCCTGCTCCACTTCTTCGAGCGTAGCGCGAAAAGCCGCCACCAGTCCGTGGGGCAAATCGCGGATGAAGCCCACCGTGTCGGAGAGCAGCGCCCGCCGCCCCGACGGCAGCGCCACCGCCCGCACCGTCGGGTCGAGCGTGGCGAAGAGTTTCGGCGAAACGCTCACCTCCGCTTCCGTGAGCGCGTTGAAGAGCGTCGACTTGCCCGTGTTGGTGTACCCGACGAGCGCCACCGTGCCCAGCGCCGTCTGCTGGCGCGCGCGGCGCTGCTGGGCGCGGCGCCGGCGCACGGTCTCCAGCTCCTCCTTGAGCTTGCCGAGGCGGCCCCGGATGCGCCGCCGATCGGTTTCGAGCTTCGTTTCGCCCGGGCCGCGTGTGCCGATGCCGCCGCCCAGGCGCGACATCGCGACGCCCTTCCCCGTCAGCCGCGGCAGCAGATAATTCAACTGCGCCAGCTCGACCTGCAACTGCCCTTCCCGCGTGCGCGCCCGCCGGGCGAAGATGTCGAGGATGAGCTGGGTGCGGTCAATGACCCGCTGCTCGCCGGTGAGGTTGCGGAGCTGCGTGGGCGAAAGTTCGTGGTCGAAGATGACGAGCTCGGCCGCGCGCGCCTCGGCTTCGCGGTGGAGCTCTTCGAGTTTCCCGCGGCCGATGAGCGTGGCCGGGTCGGGGCGCTCGCGGCGCTGCTCGAGCCGGCCGACGACGTCCGCCCCGGCCGAGCGCGCCAGGGCTTCGAGCTCGGCCAGGCGCTCCTCCGACGTCCCGTTGAACTTTGCCGGCAGGTGCACCCCGACCAGCAGCGCCCGCTCCGGCACGCTCACCGGGCGCAATGTTTTCATGTGGCTTTCGTCGGGCTCGGGGCGATGCTGGCGATGGCGTGCTTGAAGAGGAGCTGCTCCTGGCCCTGCGACTCGAGCAGGATGGAGAACCGGTCGAAGCTCTTGACGCGCCCGGCCAGCCGCGAGCCGTCCGTGAGCAGCACCGTCACCGGCGTCTGCTCCCGCCGCAGCCGGTTCAGGAAGTCGTCCTGGACAGCCTCGGCCGGCCGCTCGTTCGGGTTCTTCGGCCTCGCCTCGTTCATACCCGCATTATAGTCCCACTTCTTGGAATCCCGCTTGTCCCGCCTGCCCTGAGCGAAGCCGAAGGGAGCGTAGTCGAGGGAAGCGACCGCGAGTCCCGCGCCGCGGGACGAAGGGGAGTCGAGGGACCTGCTTTTCCTGCTTCCCTGCCTCTTTACCCTGAGGCGAAGCCG
>MEKM01000095.1 GCA_001766965.1 Acidobacteria bacterium RIFCSPHIGHO2_01_FULL_67_28
GGCAGCGAAATCCGCGAGTCGCACCGCGACTGCGGGCGCGTCCAAGACGCCTACAGCCTCCGCTGCGCCCCGCAGGTGCACGGCGCGGTGCGCGACGCGCTCGGCTACGTCCGCCGCGTCTTCGAGACCGAGCTCAACGCCGGCACCGACAACCCCCTGGTGTTCGCCGACAAGGGCGAGGTGCTTTCCGGCGGCAACTTCCACGGCCAGCCGCTGGCGCTGGCGCTCGACGTCCTCGCCCTGGCGCTCGCGCAGCTCGGCAACATCAGCGAGCGGCGCATCGAGCGGCTCATCAACCCGGCCTTGAGCGAGCTGCCGGCCTTCCTGACCAAGCAGCCGGGGCTCCACTCCGGTTTCATGATGGCGCAGGTGACCGCGGCGGCGCTGGCTTCCGAGAACAAAGGCCTGGCGCATCCGGCCTCGGCCGACTCGATTCCGACAAGCGGCAACGAAGACTTCGTTTCGATGAGCATGGGGGCGGCGCTCAAGGCGCGCCGCGTAGTGGACAACGTCAAGACCATCCTGGCCGTCGAGCTACTCTGCGCCTGCCAGGGGATTGATCTGCTCGCGCCCTTGAAGACCGGGAAGCTCGCCGGGCAGGCGCACGCCGCCGTGCGTCGCGCCGTCCCGGTGCTCGAGGCCGACCGCGTGCTGGCTCCCGACATCGAGGCAGTGCGTGTCCTCATCTCGCAGCAAACCTTCCAGAAGATTCTTGTGTAGGGCCAGGGCTTGCCTGCCCTGAGCTTGCCGAAGGGTCCCTGGCCGCGGCAAGGCACAAGGCCTTCCCCTACCCTAACTGCAAATGCAGATCCCTCACTTCGCTCGGGATGACGTAATGCTATAGGGCGTGGCAGAGGAAAGGGATGAGCCGCGCGCCCGCCCCGCTGGTTACCGCCGGGGGACGTCGGCGCGGCTGATGGCAGAGCCTAGCCGCGAGGAAACACGTCCCACCGCGGCCCGCACGAAGGACACGACCCCTTCGGCCAGTTGACGGATGACGCCGCTCGTCTCCTGGCTCATCAGCCCCAGGCAGAAGCTCAGCAAGACAATGAAGTAGAACTTGTTCCCCTCTTCCAGCAGGTAGTCTTGCATCCAGGTTCCCTCGCCGTACCACTCCACGAACTCCAGCACCACCACCATCAGGATGACGGAGAGAAAGGGCGCCCGCAGCGCGGTAGAGACATACCAGAGCTGGTACCAGCGGTCGAAATCCCGCCGGGTGAGGTAGTAGGTGGCCAAGAACAACAACCCGCATAGCGCGCCGAAGCCGCTCCAGAAGGCGACTTCGAAGTATTTCATCGGGCCCCACTCGGGGAAGGGCTCAAAGGTGGAGAAATCAAGGCTGCGGACGCCGTGGGTGAGCAGGTAGAGAAGAATGAGCAGCCCCAGGGCGACCGTCAGCCCAAACACCGTGCGCTTGCCGGCCGCGTAATCCTCGGCTGTGATCAACTCGCGCTGGATCAGGTCCACGCTGTGGTCTACTGCGCGCCACTCCTTCTCCACCTTCAAGAGTTCCTTGTCGGTCGCCGCCGGCCCGAGCGCGTTGTATTGTTCCCACACTTCCAGCCAGGCTTTCCAGGCCGCATCGCACGCGTCCCGCAGCGCGTTGTCCTTCTTCGCGTTGGGATCGTCCCGCAGCCGCGGGTCGAGCGTATAGCGCCGGATACGGATTTGCGTTTCGTTCAGGTCGGACTCCAGCTGCTGTTTTTTCCGTTCCAGTTCCTTGTCGGCCATGGCGCACCTCTAGGGTGACACGCTCACTTGAGCGCCGGTTTTCTCCGTGCGGATCTCGATCTTCTCCCCGTCAGAGAGCATGACCACGGTGCCGTCTTCGGGGGTCACCCAGAGGCCCCGGCGGCGCTCGATCTGCCGCCAGCGCTTCCCCGGCTTGTCGTAGGCCCACACGCGTCCTGGCTGGGAAGAGGGCTCACCTTCGTCATGGTTGCGGAGCCAGTTGTTGTAGTTCTGCATGGTGGAGTGGCGCGGATGCTTGTAGCGGGCATTGGTGCCGACCTCCTTCTTGCCGCTTGACACCACCACCGTCTTCGGGTTGACGGCGGCGATGAACGGCAGCGTGCTGGAGGTATCCGAGCCGTGGTGACCTGCTTTCAGCACCATCACCCGCAAGTGCTCGCGCTCCCCGGGTTCAAAGTCGTTGACCATCACCTCCTCGGCATGCTCCTCGGCGTCGCCGCCGAAGAGAAACGACGTCTTCCCGTAGGTGAGCGACACCACCACGGAGCGGTCGTTGGTGTTGGACAGTTCGCGCACGGCCCAGGGGACGAGCAGCCGGACGCCGACCTGCGGGCAGAAAGCCAAGTCGGCAAAGCCGGTTTTCTTTCCCGCGACGTAGGTGATCTCGGCGTCGCTCACCTGGCGGCGCCGCACCTTGTCGAGCTTGGCCCAGAGGGCGCTGTCGAACTTCTGCCCGTTGTCCACGTAGACGTCCACATCAAAGGTTTCCAGCACCCACTGCATGCTGCCGATGTGGTCCGCGTGGGGGTGCGAAGCCACCACCAGGGCAAGCTTCTTGGGCCGGTCGCGGAATTCATCGAGCAGGGCCTGGCGAAAAGCTTTCGAGCTGCCGGGGTAGCGGGTGTCGCCCGAATCAATCAGCAGATAGTGACTGCCGTCCGGGCAGCGCACCAGGATGGCGTCGGCCTGGCCGACATCGAGGAAACGCACTTCCAACTGCCCGCTCGGGTCCTGGGCGTAGGCCGCCGGCGTCGCCCACACCGCTGCCAGCAGCAAGAGGCCAACGCCCAGGGCCCGTCGCAAGAGTTGCATCATGGCGCCACTCCAGCTAGGTGAATGCAAGAAGGCAGCTCGTTGCCGCGATTCTACACCAAGCCTCCGTGTCAAGCGTCGGATTTCAGATTTCCCGTCCGGCTCGGGAGAACAGGGACAACAACGGATGCTCCTGCCGGTCAGCGGAGGGCGCGGCGGAGGAAAGGGATGAGCCGCGCGCCCGCCCAGTAGTTGAAGGGGAACTTCCCGAGCGTGTAGTGGCCGCAGGGCAAGAGCAGCCGCTCGTAGGCGATGCCCTGCTCTTCCAGAGCCGCCCAGGCCCGGCGCGTGAGCTCGGGCGGAAACGATAAATCGTAGCGGCCGGACACTAGGAGAATCTTTTTCCCCGCTCCTTTGAGGCGCGACACAAACGGATAGGGGCTGATGGGCGCCCAGAAGTGGCGGAGCTCGTCCGCGCTCACCTGCCCCTCCAGCCCCGCCCAGACGTGCGCCGTGCTCAAGCCGGTGCGCACCACGTCGCCGAAATACGTCGAGACGTGCAGGAACACGCCGGCCGTGAGCGCCGGCTCGTGCGCCAGCGTGATAAAGCCGACCGAAGAGCCGATGCTGGTGCCGAGGATGCCGAGCCGGGTGTAGCCCTGCTGCTCGAGCCAGCGCACCGCGCGCCGGGCGTCGAGCACCGCCTGGCGCGAGGCCTGGAGCGTCAGCCCGAGGTTCGCCGAGACCATGTAGTCGGCCCGCTCGAGCCCCGCCGGCATCCGGTTGTCGTGGTAGGGCAGGCTCAAGCGCAGCGCGCTCACCCCGCAGCGCGCCAGCACCCGGCAGAGGTTGACGTGGCCGTCCGCCGCCGCGTTCCACTGCGGCAGCACCACCACCGCCCGCCGCGGCCGGGCGTTCCGCGAGTCGGCGGCGGGAAACCACCGTGCCGCCACCAGGTTGTTTTCCGGGAAAGGCGAGTCGAGCGCGCTCGGAAAAGTCAGCCGGTCAGCATCGAGCTGGTACCACTCGGCCGGGCCAGCGGCGAAGAAGCGGTCACTCGCAGCCAACGCCTCGTCAGCGTAGCGGCGGAAGAAGGCGCGGGGGTCGTCGCGGTGCGCGTCGCCGCCCACAAGCTCCAGTCCCCAGGCGAAGGGACGCGTCGCCCGGCGCTTCTCGGCGCGCCAGTAGGCCCGCTCGAGAGAATGAATCGCTCGCTGCAACATGGGCAAACAGCGATTATTGCGGGCGGCCCGAGAGCGTGTCAAGCCGAGGCAGCACGCCGCAAGCTGGCTGTCGCCCGCGAGATTTGCCATAATGACCGCCGCATGAACCGCCTCACCGTTACCGTCATCACGCTCAACGAAGAGCGCGCCCTCCCGTGCGCTTTGGCTTCGGTCCGCGGCCTCGCCGACGAAATCCTGGTGGTTGATTCGGGCAGCAGCGACGGGACACGCGAGATGGCCCGCGCCCACGGCGCGCGCGTCCTTGAGCACGCCTGGACGGACTTCAGCGACCAGAAAAACTTCGCCGCCGCCCAGGCCGCGCACGACTGGATCTTCAGCCTGGACGCCGACGAGGAGTTGAGTCCGGCGCTGCAGGAGGAATTGCGACGCTGGAAGGAAACCGACCCCGCGGCGGCCGCCTACGAGATGCCGCGCCGGGCGCGCTACCTTGGCCGCTGGATCCGCCACTCCGGCTGGTACCCCGATTACAAACGGCGCTTGTATCGCCGCGACCGGGCGCGCTTCGTCGGCGCCCTGCACGAGTCGCTCGAAGTCGACGGGAGCGTCGGACGCCTCCAATCCGACCTCTACCACCACACCTTTGCCACGCTCGCCGAGCACCGCGCGCAGGTCGAACACTACAGCCGCCTCACCGCGCGCGCTCTCTACGCCGCGGGCCGGCGGCAGTGGCTTCTGCCGCTGCTCGTCAGCCCGCCGTGGATGTTCCTGCGCACGTATTTCTGGAAGCTCGGCTTCCTCGACGGCGCCGCCGGCTGGCACATCGCGCGGCTGACGGCGCGGACGAGTTACCTGAAATACGCCGGGCTCGGGCAGCTCGTGCGCGGCCGCGCGCTCGAGCCGGAAGCGGCCCCCCGGGCCGCCTCACTTCCCACCCCGCCGAGAACCCGGTGACCGCCGCCTACATTGTTCTCTTCGGGCTTTGCCTCGGAAGCTTCCTGAACGTCTGCATCCATCGCCTGCCGAAGGGCGAGTCGGTCGTGCGCCCACGCTCGCGCTGTCCGCGTTGCGGGCAGGCCATCGCCGCCTACGACAACATCCCGCTCGTGAGCTACGCGCTGCTCGGCGGGCGCTGCCGGCGCTGCCGCGCCCGCATCTCGCCGGTCTACCCGCTGGTCGAAGCGCTCACAGGCGCGGCGCTCCTCATCGCCTACTGGCGCTTCGGCCTCGCCCCGGCCGGACTCAAGGCGGCGCTGCTGGCGGCGGCGATGATCGTGCTCTTCTTCACCGACCTGCGCGACCGGCTGCTGCCCGACCGCGTCACTTTTCCCGGCATGGCGGTGGGATTGGTTTTCGCTTTCTGGGTGCCGGTCGAAGACGGCACGGCGGCGCTGCTGGCGCGCGGGCTCGCGAGCGAGGCGTCGCCGCTCATTCTCTCGGTAGCCGACGCGCTGCTGGGCGCGCTCGTCGGCGCGGGCATTCTTTTCGCCCTCGGAGAAATCTGGCACCGGCTGCGCAAGGTCGAAGCCATGGGCCTGGGCGACGTCAAGATGATGGCGATGGTGGGGCTGTTCTTCGGCGTCAAGCTGACGGTGTTGACGCTGCTCGCGGGCTCCGTGGTGGGGAGCCTGGTCGGCGGCGCTTTCATTCTCCTGGCGCGCAAGGGCGCGCAGTACGAGCTGCCGCTCGGCTCTTTTCTCGCCCTGGGCGCGCTGGTGGCGTTGTTCTGGGGACAGTGGCTGGTCGGCGCCTACCTGGGCCTGTTCCCCTAGAGCACACCGGGCCGCGCTTGATTTGACGGAATGAGAGGCGTAGACTTCAGGTAGGAGCGGCGCCAGAGAGCGTTATGAGGCGTGAGGTGACCCGATGAAAAGATTGCTTGGTTTGCTGGCCGTCCTGCTGCTTGCGAGCGGCGTGGGCTGGGCGCAGACGGTGCAGGAGCTGCGGCTAGGCGATCTCGCCCGCAAAGTGCGCGCCGAGCGCGCCGGGCGCAACCTCTCCAAAGTCCCCGTCTTCACCAACGAGACCCTGCCCAGCGGCGGCGACGGCGTGAGCTTTGTGGGCACGAGCCGCGCCGCGGCCGCAACCGAAGGCGGCGAAGAAGGCGCCGCGGGCGGTACGGCTGCCGCCGGCGGCGAGAAAGAGAAGTGCGACGAAGCCTGCTGGCGCGGAAAATTCCGCGACAAGCGCGGCCAGATCACCGCCGCCCAGGGCGACCTCGACATCCTGCAGCGGGAATTCAACCTGGCCCGCACCCAGTACTACCAGGACCCGAACCAGGCCATGCGCGACCAATACTCGAACACGACCGCCGGCGGGCGCGAGCTCCAGCAGCTCCAGCAGCGCATCACCGACAAGCAGGCGCAGATCCTGCGGCTGCAGCAGGAGCTCTCGGGGCTCGAAGACCAGTTGCGGCGCGAAGGCGGCAATCCCGGCTGGGCGCGCCCCTAGGCTTCAACCAGCTTCCGCCCGCTCCGCCGTGCGGAGCGGCCTTTTCTTTTTTCTCACACCTTGCAGCCGCGGTGCAGCGCCACCGCGCCGCCCGTCCAGCGCTCGTAGGTCACGGAGCCGAATCCGACGGCTTCCAGCCAGCGGTTGAACTCGTCGCAGCCCGGAAACTTCTCGACCGAGGCGGGCAGATAGCTGTACGGCCCGCGCACGCCGGACACCACGCGGCCGATCGCCGGCAACAGCCGCCGGAAATAGAAGCGGTAGAGCGCCGCGAAGAATCCTTCTTCCGGCAGCGTGAATTCCAGGATGCCGACCTCGCCGCCGGGCTTGAGCACGCGGTGGATTTCCCGCAAGCCTTGCTGGTAGTTGGCCAGGTTGCGAAAGCCGAACGCGGCCGCGACCACGTCGAAGCAGCCGTCGGCAAACGGCAGCCGCAAGGCGTCCGCTTCGGCGAGTAGAACCTTCCGTTGCTCGGCCGCGACCTTGGCGGCGGCGTGCACCAGCATCGGATGGGCGAAGTCGACGCCCGCGACGCTGCCGGCGCTCACGTGGGAGAGTGCCAGCGCCAGGTCGGCGGTGCCGCAGCAGAGGTCGAGCGCGCGGCTGGCCGGCGCTGCCAGCCGCGGCGCGAGCAGTCGCGCCGTGCGCCGTCGCCAGGATTGATCGAAGCTGAAGGACAACAAGCGGTTCAGCAGGTCGTAGCGCGGCGCGATGGCGGAGAACATGGCGCGCACGGCGCGCGCCGCTTCCGTCTCACCTTGGGTTCCTTCGGGGCGTGTGCCGGCGGGGGGTTCTTGGTCGCTCATCGGGCGGAAGCCGACGCGCGCAGCTCGCGCAAAGCGGCCAGCACAGTGGCACGTGGGACATCGCTCGTAATCTCGACGCGGCCGACGCCGCGCGGCAAGATGAACACCCGCTCGGCGCCCCGGCGCTTCTTGTCCGCCTGGAGCTGCGCGTAGATACGCTCCGGCGCAAGCCGCGGCAAGGCTGGCAAGCGGCCCACCGCGCGCACGAGCGCCAGGATGCGGTCGGCCTCGTGGGCGGAAACGCGCCCGAGCCGCGCCGCCAGCCGCGTGGCGGCCAGCATTCCATAGGCGACGGCTTCCCCGTGGCGCAGCCGCTGATAACCCGTCAGCGTCTCCAGCGCATGGCCGATGGTGTGGCCGAAGTTCAGGATTTGCCGCAGGCCGCGCTCGCGCTCGTCGCGCGAGACGATGCGCGCCTTCAGCCCGATCGACCGCAGCAGGATAACGCGCAGCGCCGCCTCGTTGCGCCCCAGCACCGCCGCCATGTGCTTCTCGAGGAACCGGAAAAGCGTCGGGTCGCCGACCACAGCGCCTTTGACTACTTCGTAAAGCCCAGCGCGAAACTCGCGGGCCGGCAAGCTGGCGAGCGCGCGCGGGTCGACCACTACCGCCACCGGCTGATGGAAAGCGCCGAGCAGATTCTTTCCCCCGCGGAGATTCACACCGGTCTTGCCCCCGAGGGCGCTGTCCACCTGGCCCACGAGCGTCGTGGGAATCTGCACGTAGTCCACGCCCCGCATGTAGCCGGCGGC
>MEKM01000096.1 GCA_001766965.1 Acidobacteria bacterium RIFCSPHIGHO2_01_FULL_67_28
AGCCGCGAAGGTGACAAGTTCAGCGGCGTCGTCAGCCGCAACGTCCGCGTCGGCGATAAGACCGTCATCCCCGAGGGCGCCGTCGTCCGCGGCACCGTCACCAGCGTCAAGCGCTCCGGGCGCGTCAAGGGCAAGGCCGAGATGGAATTGAGCTTCGATGAGATCGAGCTGCCCAACGGCAAGACGCTCGACCTCGCCGCTTCGCTCACGGAACTGGACGACAAGGAAGAAGTCACCGAGGAAGGCGG
The DNA here is from genome assembly GCA_001766965.1 of Acidobacteria bacterium RIFCSPHIGHO2_01_FULL_67_28. Classification (GTDB taxonomy): domain Bacteria; phylum Acidobacteriota; class Terriglobia; order Acidiferrales; family 2-02-FULL-67-57; genus 2-02-FULL-67-57. The sequence goes on from MEKM01000096.1 coordinate 249, forward strand.
CGTGCAGGCGGAAGGCACCAAAAAGCGCGACGCCGCCACCATCGGCGCCGGGGCCGGCATCGGCGCCGCCATCGGCGGCATCGCCGGAGGCGGCAAGGGCGCGGCCATCGGCGCGGGGGCGGGCGCGGCCGCCGGGACCGGCGTGGTGCTGGCCACGCGTGGCAAAGAGGTTTACCTCAAGCGCGGCACCGAGATGGCCATCCAGCTCGACCGCTCGCTCACCGTCCCGGTCGACTAGCGCTTTCTTCCGCTCGGGGAGCGGCGCCGGGGAAGAGCGCGGCCCGGCGCTCCTCCCACTGTGTTTTCATCTCTTTCAGGAAGGTCTCGAACTCCGGGTCGCCGCGCAGCTTGTCCAGGTTCGGATCTCCTGCGAACAGCGGATAGCAGGGGAGGCCTTCTTCCGCTGTGCGCCGCAGCCACTGCAAGGCCTCCCGCTTCCGACCCATCAGCGCATACGCGGAGGCGATGTTGTAGGCAGCGTGATGGAAGTGGGACTTGCCTTCGCCGGCGCGGACGGCCGTGCGAATCTGCTCCTCGGCCTCCCGCCTCCGGCCCTGGGCAGCCAGCAGCACAGCGTAGGTGCTGGCCACGTCTTCGTTCTCAGGGAATTCCCGGCGCAGCTTGTCGACAACGGCAAAGGCTTCTCCCGTCCTCTTCAAGTAGAACAGGGCCACGGCCCGCTGCCAGTACCAGACGCCGCTGAGTTCCGGGCTGCGCTCGAACTCGCCGAGGGCGGCTTCGTAGTCTTGGCGGTACAGGTAGATGCGGGGGATGCGGTAACGGGCGTCGAGGTTCCCCGGGTCCAGCGCCAGCGCCGTCTGGAACTCCTTCATAGCTTCGTCCAACAAGCCGATGTGCGTGTACACCAAGCCCAGCGAGAAGTGGCCATCGCTCAAATTGGGATTCAGCTCCAGCGCCTGCCGGTAGTCTTGGATGGCGCGCTCATGCGGGAAATGGTTCGCCAGCGTCCAGGCCAAGTCGCCGCGCGCGACATAGGCTTCCGCCAGGTTGGGGTCGAGCGCCAGGGCCTTCTCGATATGGACGTGGGCTCTTTCTTCCCACTCCTGGCGGGGATCGTGGCTGAAGAACCGGCTCGTGTAGGCTTCCGCCAGGGCAGCGTGGGCCAGCGCGGAGTTGGGGTCGAGCTGGACGGCTTGCTCGAACCAGCCGACGGCCGCATCGGCCTGCTCCTTGTCCCGGTTGTGCTTGTGAAAAGAGAACTTGCCGCGCAGGTAAGCCTCGTAGCTGGCCGGATGCACTTGGCGGGCGCTGGCCAGGCGCGCCTCCTCTTGGGCCGTAAGCGTGATGCGGATCTGCTGGGCGATAGCCTGGGCGACTTCGCCCTGCAATGCGAACACGTCCTCGAGTGAGCGCTCGTAGCTTTGCGCCCAGAGGTGTTTGTCGGTGGGGGCGTGAATCAACTGGGCGGTGATGAGCACCCGGTCGCCCGCGCGCTGCACCGAGCCTTCCACCACCGCGTCCACGTTCAGCTCGCGGGCGATCTCCGGCAGCGGCTTGCGCGTGCCCTTGTACTGCATCACCGATGTCCGCGAAATCACCCGCAGGGCGCTGATCTGCGCCAAGTCGGCGATCAATGCTTCCGTCATCCCGTCGGCGAAGTACTCCTGCTCCGGATCGCGCGAGAGGTTTTCCAGCGGCAGCACCGCGATGGACTCAATGCGCGGCGCGCCCGTCCCGAAACTTCGGGCCAGTCGCTCCCGCCACCCGCCCACGTCCAGCGCCAGGACCACCCCGAGCACCACCACCGCCGGCACCGCCACCAGTCCCAGCGCCAGCGGCCACCGGCGAGGCCGCGCTGGCGGACGCGCTTCCACCGGCGGCGCGGCGGCAGCCGGGAAGGCGGCGCGAAGCATCTTCGGCTCCGCGTAGCTGACGGCCAGCAGTGTGAAGAGTCCGAATGCTCCCAGACCCGCTCCGAAAATCAGCTCGCGCGCGGTTACTCTCAACAGGAAGAAACCGGCAAACATAAACTGGAGGGCCACCACGGCATAAACAGCCCGCTGCACGGCGTGGATCCTGCGAACCTCGGTCAGCAATCGTACGGGGCTGAATGCAGCCAGCCATACCAAGTAAAGATGTGTGGCGACTGTCGTGGTCAGAAGCAAGATGAGGGTGAGGAAAAACGCCAGCCCAAAATTACTCCAGATTGCCTTCGGAGTGGGAGATTCTGAGACGATAACCTGAATCATTCCTTGCCAACCGTGCCAGTTTGAGGCGAGCGCGGTGTTCAGGCTGGAACTGATCGTGACGGAACTTTTCAGCGCCAAAGAGAACGCTATCGGCGCGTAAACAAATACGGCGAACAACTGCTGCAGCTCCCACCAGCGGCGGGGAGTGACCCCGATGCGGGCGAACATCGCCCGCAACAGGCTGGGTTCCTCTTCCCGCAATTCGCCCGCGGCAACCGCCCGGCGGGCGCCGCTGCCGGAGTCGCGGCGGAGGTTTTCGAGGTCGACCTGCAAATCACGCGTCGATTGGTATCGCTCCTCCGGCGATTTACGGAGGCACTTGCGCACGATGCGGTCAAGCTCGGCCGGGGTGATGGGGTTGCGCTCGCGCATCGGCACCGGCTCGCCTGTAAGAATCCGCGCGATGGTCGAAGCGGGGCTCCCGCCTTCGAAGGGCCGCACGCCCGTGGCCAGCTCGTAGAGCAGCACTCCGAAAGAAAAAATGTCGGTGCGGAAGTCCACCTCTTTGCCCTCGAGCTGCTCGGGCGACATGTAGGCGACGGTGCCGACGATGGCGCCGGCGTCGGTCAGGTGCGAAGCGGTCTCCTGGTCGAGCCGCTCCGGCTGGAAGCGCGCCAGGCCGAAGTCGAGGATCTTGGTATTGCCGTCGGGCGTGCGGGCGATGTTCTCGGGCTTCAGGTCGCGGTGGACGACGCCCTGGGCGTGGGCGGCGGCCAGCGCGGCGGCGATGTCCGTGGCAATGTCGAGCAGCCCCTCCAGCTTCACCCCGCCGCGGTTCACCACCGCCCGCAGGTTCTCCCCGCGCACGTATTCGTAGACGATGTAGAGGTCCTCGCCGACCTCTTCCATCTCGTAGACGGCGGCGATGCCGGGGTGGTTCAGCCGCGCGGCGGCGCGGGCTTCGTGCTGGAAGCGCTTGCGGCGGTTCGGGTCGCGGGCGTAGGCGGGCGCCAGCGCCTTCAGGGCCACCTGGCGGCCCAGGCGCGTGTCCTCGGCGCGGTAGACCACGCCCATCCCGCCCTCGCCAAGCTTCTCTTCGATGCGATAGTGGGAAACAGTTTGCCCGATCATGGCCGTTCTTTGGCCCGCGCTCAAACGGATTCTGTGAGCGAGAGTGTAGAGCGACGCTTGCTGGCTGGCAATGGGGAAAGTCCGCGAGCGCTGTTCAGCGGCCGTAGCGACCCACGAGCTCCGCCTGCGCGAGGATGTGGCCCTTCATCGTTTTCTCGACGTCCGCCTTGGTGGTCCCGGCCTTGAGGTTGAGCTTCGCGTCGAGCGCGTAGAGCTTGAAGAAGTAGCGGTGCGCGGGACCGGGCGGAGGGCAGGGGCCGCCGTAGCCGATTTTGCGGAAATCGTTCCGCCCCTGGCGGGCGCCGCTCGCGAGCTCTTCGCTCTTCGGGACATTCTCGGCGAGCTCGCGCGCCCCCGCGGGCAAGTCGTAGAGCACCCAGTGCACCCAGGTGCCGACGGGCGCGTCGGGGTCGTCCATGACGAGCGCGAAGCTCTGCGTGCCCGCGGGCGGCTCCGTCCAGGTGAGCGCCGGGGAGACGTTCGGCCCGTCGCAGGTGAACTTCTTGGGGATCGCGCCTCCGGGCGCAAAGGCGGTGGTCTTCAGTTCGAGCGCCATGGTGCTGCCTCCTTGGGGTTGAGCGGGCGCCGGTGCCATGACAAGCGCCAGCGTGGCGAGAGAGATGAGCGCAGTCGGTGCGCGCATGCCTGCTCTCCTACCGCGCCGGCGCGGGCAGGCCGCCGAGCAGCGTACGCAGCTTGCTCCGCTCCTCCAGCTCGATGTCCACGATTTCAAAGCCCGCGTCCGGTGCCGGCGCTTCGCGGAAGAAGACCTGGGCGCGGATCCGCTGGACTTCGATGGCGCCCTCGCTCCCCGGCGCCGGGCGCGGCTCGCCCGTCACCAGACCCCCGCCCAGCCCCAGCACCTTCACCGTCAGCGTGAGCCGACCCCGCGGCGTCTCAACCGTCGCCGACAAGGGTTTCGCCAGCAGATAGCGCACGTAGCGCCGCTGCTGCACGAAAGAAGAAGCAGGGTCGGGGTCGAGCGGGCGCACGGCGAGCTCGGCCGCCGCCAGCTCGCTCCCCGGCAAAAACTTCTTGGCCCACTCCGGGTCGAGCCGCTCCAGCGCCTGCGCCGCCACCAGCCGCAGCTCCGGCGGGTTCACCCAGCGCCAGAGCTGCTTGGCCTCGACCAGCGGCCGCAGCGCCTCCACCGCTTCGCGGGACCGTAGCCGTCCCAGCGCTTCGATGGCCTTCAAGCGCGCGTAGGGCTTGGCGTTCCGCGGCAGCGCGCCCTTGGCCCAGCCGACGAGCAGCGGGGCGGCCGCGGCTTCGCCGCTCATCCCGATTTCATCCACCGCCTCCGGCACCACCAGGGCGTCGAGCGCTTCGAGGAGCTTGAGCAGCAGCCGGCCGCGCTCCGGGGCCCCGCCGCTCGCCAACTGTCGCACCACCAGGTCGTGGTAGGGGCGGTTCCACTCGCGGAGGCGCGCAGGCAGGAGCTCTTCGACCGCGGCGGGTTGGAGCCGGCTCAAGAGCCCGACGGCGGCCGTCGCTTCCAGAGCCGGCCGCGCGCGCAGGGTCTCGCGCAGCGGCTCGACCAGGGCGGCCCCGGCGGCGCGGCCGAGCTCCACCAGACGCTCCCGCTCGTCGCGTCGGGTGACACGTTTGAAGCGGGCGGCGAGCTGCTCGGCGGCCGGCGCCGGGAGCGCCTGCAGGATTCCGGCCAGGCCGTCGGGCAGGCGCGGCGCTCCCGCCGCCTGGTCGATGAAGTCCGGCAGCCGCGCCTCGACTCCGATGCGCTGCCGCAGCTCACGCTCCACGGTCGTCGGCTGCTGGCCGAGCGCCCCGAGTGTTGCCTGCACGGCGGGGTAGAGGCGGCGCGCCAGCGCTTCCTGGCTGTACTGGATGAAAACGCCGCGCAAGAGAGTTTGCAGCTCGGGCTGGTTCTCCCGTCGGAGCTGCTCGCCCAGCCGCCGCACCGCAGCCTCCAAGCGGCGGACTTCGGGGTGGAGGTAGAGGTCGGCGAGCTCGCCCAGGCCGGCGAGCGTCTTGCGGCGCCCGTCGGGTTCCTTGTAGGCCACGCCGCCGGCGTAGCTCTCCAGCACGGCGGCGGCGGTGGCGGCGTCGTTCTGGCCGAGCAGCTCTTCGACGAACTGCCGGAGGTTGCGCCGCGGGATGCACCAGGCTTCGGGCGAAAGCAGCACGCTGCGCTTGCCGGAGGCGGGGAGCGAAGCCCAGAACTGACGGTCGAGGATTTCCGCCTCCGTTTCCGACACCGCGCCGGCGGCGCCGCTCTTGGCGGGCGCGCCGACTTGTTTGCGCAGGGACTCGATCTCCTTGCTCATGCGCTCCAGCACCACGCGCACGCCGTCCACCTTCACTTCGCCCTTCTGGTAGCGCTGCATGGCAAAGCGGAT
>MEKM01000097.1 GCA_001766965.1 Acidobacteria bacterium RIFCSPHIGHO2_01_FULL_67_28
CTGGTAGAGCTTGTAATAGAGGCCGCGCTGGGCGAGCAACTGCTGGTGGGTGCCGCGCTCGCGCAGTTGGCCCTTGTGCATCACCAGGATCTGGTTGGCGCGCTGGACGGTGGAAAGCCGGTGGGCGATGACGACGGAAGTGCGGCCGGTGACAAGCCGCTCCAGCGCCTCGCGGATTTGGATCTCGGTGTGGGTGTCCACGCTGGAGGTGGCTTCGTCGAGAATCAGCAGCCGCGGCTCATGGGCCAGCGCGCGCGCGAACGAGAGCAGCTGCTTCTGCCCCACCGAGAGCGTGGCGCCGCGCTCGCGCACTTCGTGGCCGAGGCCGTCGGGCAGCCCGCGCACGAACGCGCCCAGGTTGACGTTCTCGAGCGCCGCGCCGATCTCCTCTTCGCTCACGCCGCCGGTTCCCAGGCGGACGTTCGAGGCGATGGTGCCGGAGAAAAGGAACGGGTCCTGGAGGACGATGCCGAACTGGCGACGCAGCTCCACGAGGTCAAGCGCGCGGATGTCCACCCCGTCGAGCAGGATGTGCCCCTTCTGCACATCGTAGAAACGCAAGAGCAAGTTGGTGAGAGTGGTCTTGCCGGCGCCGGTGTGGCCGACGATGGCGGCCATCTCGCCCGGCTCGAGCGCGAAGGAGATGTCCTTCAGCACCCATTCCTCGCCGTTGTAGGCGAACCAGACGTTCTGGAACTCGACCCGGCCGGCGTTGGCGGGCAGCGGCTGCGGACGCGCCGGCGAGGTGATGGTGATGGGGGTATCGAGCAGCTTGAAGACGCGCTCGCTGGCGGCCATGGCCGCTTGCAGGATGTTGTACTTTTCGCTCAAGTCCTGGATGGGGCGGAAGAAGCGCTGGGTGTACATGAAGAAGGTGATAACCGTGCCGGTGCTCTCGGCGCCCGCGAGCACGTAGAGTCCGCCGCGCCAGAGCACCAGGGCGATGGCCAGCATGGCGATGTTTTCAATCGCGGGGTAGAACCAGGCGTGGGCCAGGATGGCGGCGCGCCAGGCGTCGCGGTTCTGGTCGTTGATGCGGTCGAAGCGGGCGGCAGCGTCGGCCTCGCGGTTGAAGAGCTGCACGACCGCCATCCCGCTTAAGTGTTCGTTCAGGAAGGCGTTGATGCGGGCGATGGCGGTGCGGGTGCGGCGGTAGGCGTCGCGCACCAGGCGCCGGAAAAGCATCGTAACCAGGAAAATCAGCGGGATGGCGGAGAAGCTCAAGAGCGCCAGCTTCCAGTTCAGGTACAGCATCACGGCGATGATGCCCACCAGCATCAGCAGGTCGCCGAAGACGGCGACGATTCCTGCCGAAAAGGCTTCGTTCAGCTGGTCAATGTCGGTGGTGGCGCGGGTGACGAGCCGCCCCACAGGGTTGCGGTCGTAGTAATTGATGGGCAGCCTTTGCAAATGGCCGAAGACCTCCCGGCGCAGGTCGTACATCACGTGCTGGCCGGTCATCAGCGTCAGCCGGGCGCGGCTGTACTCGAGCGCGAAGCTCGCGATCATCACGGCCAGGAAAAGCCCCGCCAGCCAATTCAATCCCGTCCAGGGGTCGGCGGGGAGGCGTTGGGTCAACCAGCCGAAGGAGGCGGCTTCGCCCGTGCGCGACATGTAGCGGTCAATGGCCACCCTGAAGAAGAGCGGGGTGACGATCTCCATCGCGGCGTACAGGATGGTCAGCACCACGGAAACAAGGATGGCGCGCCAGTAGGGACGGGTGTAGCGCAGCAGGCGACGCACCAGGCGCGCGTCGTAGACCTTGCCCAGCGCTTCTTCTTCGTGGAAGTCGGCGGCGCTCATGCGCGCTCCAGCTCCTCTTCGAGCAATTGCTTCTGGTAGAGCTCGTGGTAGTAGCCGCCGCGGGCGAGCAGCTCGTCATGCCGGCCGCGCTCGACCAGGCGCCCCTCCTTCAGCACCACGATCTGGTCGGCGTGGCGCACGGTGGAGACGCGGTGGGAGATGAGGATGGTAGTGCGCGCGCGCATCACCGCCGTCAGCCGGCGCAGGATTCTTTCTTCCGTCTGCGTGTCCACGCTGGAGAGGGCGTCGTCGAGGATGAGGATGCGCGGGTTGCGCAGCACGGCGCGGGCGAGCGCCGCGCGCTGCTTCTGCCCGCCGGAAAGCGTGATGCCGCGCTCGCCCACCAGCGTCTCGAAGCCGCGCGGGAAGCCTTCAACGTCGTCGGTCAGGCCGGCGATGTCGGCGGCCTCGCGGACGGCTTCCTCGCTCGCCCCCGGCGCCCCCAGGGCGATGTTTTCGCGCAGCGTGTCGCTGAACAGGAAAGTTTCCTGGGGCACGTAACCGATGGCGCCCCGCAAGGTTTCGAGGCAGTGCGCGCTCACCGGCCGGCCGTCCACCAGCACGGCGCCGTCGGGGGCGTCGTAGAGCCGCCCGACGAGAGAGGTGAGCGTGCTCTTGCCCGAGCCGGTGGGGCCGACGACGGCCAGCGTCGAACCGGCGGGGACTTGCAGGGTGATTCCTGTGAGCACGGGCACGCCGTTGTAGAAGAAATTGAGGTTGCGGAACTCGATTTCGCCCCGGATGTCGGCGGGGGCGTCGGCGGGAGCGCGGTCGACGATTTCCGGCGCGGCGGTCAGCAGCAGGTTCAGCCGCCCCATGGAGGCGGCGCCGCGCTCGAAGATGTTCACCACCCAGCCCAGCGCGATCATCGGCCAGATGAGCATGCCGAGGAAGTGGGAGAAGGCGTAGAAGGAGCCGACGTCGAGCCGCCCGGTCAGGACGTCGCGGCCGCCCAGCCAGAAGACGAGCAGGAAGGTGACGCCGAGGAGCAGCCCGAGCGCCGGCCAGAGCAGTCCCTGGAAGCGGATGAGGCGGCGGTTCTCCTCGACGTAGTCGCGGTTGAGGACGTCGAAGGCGCGCTCCTCCGCTTCCTCCTGCACGAAGGCGCGCAGCAGGCGCACCCCGGCCAGGTTTTCCTGCACGCGCGCGGTCATGGCGGAGAACTTGGCCTGGATGCGCTCGGTGAAGTCGTGGATGAGCTTGCCGAGCACGCGCATCGAGAGCGAGACCAGCGGCACCGGCAGCAGCACCACCAGCGTCAGCCGCCAGTTCAGGTAGAACATCAGGATGAGGATGAGCGGGAAGAGCAGCATCGACCCGGCGGTGTACATCACCCCGGGGCCGAGCACCATGCGGACGTTCTGGACGTCGCTCGTGAGCCGCGTCATCAGGTCGCCGATGCGCCAGCGCGTGTAGAAGCGGGCCGACTGCTTGGCCAGCTGCCGGAAGAGATCGTTGCGCAGGTCGTACTCGACGTCGCGGGAGACGCAGATGAGAATCCAGCGCTGCCAGAAGCGGAAGAAGCCGGTGGCCAGCGCGATGGCGAGCAGCAGTCCGGCGTACAGGAGGAGTTTCTCGGGGCTGGGGACGCCGTGCTCGATGCTGTTGATGGCTTCGCGGATAACGAGCGGGCCGGTGATGGAAGTCAGGTTCGTGAGAAACAGGAACATCAGCCCGAGCAGCACGCGGCCGCGGTAGCGCCGCAGGTAAGGCAGGAGCGGCCGCAGTTGTCGCCAACTGCGCTGCGTGGGAGGTGAAGTGTCCGCCGCTGTCATCGCCCGGGTGCGAAACTCCCATTATACGATGCTTTGGCTGCGAGAACGACGGCCCGATGGGGCTAGCGTGACTGCTGGGCGAGTTCGGCCTCGGCGGCCAGATACCCGAAGGCGGCCCACAGTTTTCCCTGCACGGTCTCCTGCAAGAGAGCGCGGGCTTTCTCCGGCTGATTGTGGTGCTCGTGCCACTGGGCGACGCCGTAGCCGAGCGTGGCGCGGGCCACTTCGTCGGTTTCCTGCGGGCTGAAAACTTCTTCGACCTTCTTCTTGCCCTTGTAGAGCAACAGGAGCTGATGGTAGGCGTGGTTCTCGAGTATGTTCATTTCGGTCCCGATGGGCTGGAGGACGAAGAGGGCTTCGGCGTCGTCGCCCTGGCGGCGCAGCGTGAGGTAGAGCCAGTAGCTCGAGGCCACCACCATGTCGTCGTTCTGCGAGAGCTCCAGGCAGGTCTCGTAAGCGCGGCGGGCGCGCGCGTAATCGCCCTTGAGGTAATAGCCGAGGCCGAGGTGGTACCAGATGTTGGTCTGCGTGGTGCCGCGGGGGATGTTGGCGGAGTTGGGCGCGCCGTCGGGCTCGACTTCGTCAGGCTTGCCCTTGGTGAGCGCCGCGGCTTTTTCGAGGTCGGCGATGGCGTTGGCAATCTCGCGCACCGTCAGGTAGCGGTGGCCGCGGTGGCGGTAGAAGCGGGCGTCGCTCGGGTGTTTCTCGATGCCTTCGGTGAAGACGGCGATGGCGTCGCGGTAGCGGCCGAGATAGGCGGTGCGCCGGCCGAGCCAGATGAGCGCGTCGGCGCTCGTCGGGTTTTTCTGGTAGTCGGCCTTGGCTTTGACGAAGTTTTCTTCGAGGCGCACGCGCGCCTCGGGCAGAATCTCCGGCTGATAGAGCGGGCGGCCGAGGAGTGAGGTCGCCTCCGGCAGAGATTGTTCAGACGCCGCGGCTGCCCCACAGGCGACCAAGAAAAGCAGCGCCCCGATTAAGCTCATCACTGGTCGCTGGTCGCTGGGCACTGGTCGCTCCCTTGCGCTCCGCGGCTCCGTTGGAACCGGGCTAATAAGCCTGCACTCCCACCGGCTTTTCCAGGATCGCCATGTGCTCGCCGCGGCTCACCATGCCCACCACGACGTAGCCGTCGTTGACCGCCTGGGCCATCTCCCTCTGCAAGGTGCCGGTGAGGGAGGTGGCCAGCAGCAAGTACTGGTAGTGCTGCGGGCTTCCCGGGGGCCTCTCCATGATGACCACGATCTCAATGCCGCCCATCATCTGCTCTTTGGCGATCATGGTGCGCGGCAGCAGGCGGTAGCCTTTGGCGGCGGTTTCGTTCAGCTCTTTCTGCATTGTGCCGGTGCGGGTGGTGGCCAGCAGGAAATACTGGTAGGTCTCGGGCGGCGTGGCCACCTTCTCGAGAATCAGCGCCATCTCGGTGCCGCTGGTGGGCGAGCCCACCAGGATGCGGTAGCCGGCGGCCGCGGCCTCGCTCAATTCTTTTTGCATGGTGGAGGTTTTCTTGGTGGCGAGCAGCAGGTAACGTTGGGTGAGGTCCAGGTCGGACTCGGCTGGCCCCGCCAGCGGGCACAGCAGAGAAACGAGCCCCAGGGTGACCAGAAGCCTGCGTTTCATCGTTGCCTCCTTGTCTAGAGTTCGCGGCGGCCCACCTTCGCCAAGGCTACGGCGGGCGCGCCTGGCTGCGCGAGGGCTTCCAACCGGTGTACCTCGCGAGCCATGGTGAGGTCGTTCAGAGTTCCCGCCTCCCGTCGAGGGCGTGCTGGAGGGTGACGGAGTCGGCGTACTCGAGCTCGCCGCCCATGGGGATTCCCATGGCCAGGCGCGTCACCCGCACCCCGAGCGGCTTGATGAGCTTGGCGAGGTACAAAGCAGTGGCGTCGCCTTCGGCCGTGGGGTTGGTGGCGATGATGACTTCTTCGACCGCGTGCTTCTCTAGGCGCCCGAGCAGCGTCTTGATGTTGAGCTGCTCCGGGCCGACGCCGTCGAGCGGGGCGAGCACGCCGCCGAGCACGTGGTAGAGCCCGGTGTAGCGGCGGGTCTTCTCCACGTTGACGATGTCCTGGGCGGACTCGACCACGCAGATCTGCTTGGAGTTGCGCGCCTCCGAGCGGCAGAACTCGCAGGGGTCTTGATCAGTCAGGTTGTGGCAGACCGAGCAGGTGCGCAGGCTCTGCTTGGCGGTGCTGATGGCCTGCGCCAGCCGCTCCACGTCTTCCGCCGGCTGCCGCAGCAGATGAAACGCCAGCCGCACCGCGGTCTTCTGCCCCACGCCGGGCAGGCGCTTCAGCTCTTCGACCAGCCGCGCGATGGGTTCGGCGAGTTCCTTCATGGCGGACCTAGAAAAGTCCGGGGATCTTGAACGGATTGATCCCGCCGGCGAGGGTGGAGACCTGCTGCTGCAGCTCGGCGTCCACGCGGCGCCCGGCTTCGTTGACCGCGGCCAGCACCAGGTCCTGGAGCATCTCGCGGTCGGCGCTCTCGAGCACGGCCGGCTCGATGCGCACTTCGAGGAGCTGCTTCTGCCCGTTCATCTTCACGCTCACCATGCCGCCGCCCGCCGAGGCTTCCACCGTCAGCCGCTCCAGCCGCTGCTGGAGCTGCTCCTGCATCTGCTTCACCTGGGTGAGCATCTGCTTGAGGTCGGGCATCCCGGTCAGCCCTCCGACTTCGGCCCGCGGCGCGGCGCGAGCTCCGCGCCCGTGCGCAACGTGCCGCCGAAGCGGTCGAGCAGCGCCTGCACCACCGCGCTTTTTCCCGCGCCGGCCTCGCCCGCCGCGCTCGGCGGGGCCACTCTCGGGTTCACCTTCACCGGCTCGCCCAGGACCTGCGAGACGATCTTCTCGAGCTCCGTCTTCTGCTGCTTGCCCAGCATCTCGCTCAAGGAGCGGTTCTCCGGAGTGAACCACAGCGTCAGGCTGTCGGGCTGGCGCTCCCAGCGGCTGACGCTCTCGACGAACGACCCGAGGAACTTCGACTGGCCGAAGACGGCGTTCTTGATGGATTCGATCGTCGCCGCTTCGACGTTCGACTCCGAAGCGGGCGCGGGGCCCGGCGCCGGCTCGAGCTGCGGCTTCGCGGGGTAAACAGGCGCAGTGGGACTCGCCGGGGACGCGGCCCCTCGGCCCTGCTCGGGGTAAACGGCGGCCGGCCGGGGCGCGCGGGTCACCGGGTTGCCGGTGAGCTCCGCCAACATTTCTTCAAGCGGCACCAAGCGCTCGGCTTCGACCAGCTTCAGCAGGCCGAGCTCGAGGTGCAGCCGCGGATGCGGCGACCAGCGCAGCTCGCCTTCGGTCCGCAGCAGCACAGTAAAAAACCGGAGCAGGTCTTCCTCGGAAAACTGTTTGGCGGCGGCCTCGAGCTGCCGGCGCTCTTCGCCGGCGGCTTCGGCGAGCTCGGCCGCCGGCCCGCCGATGCGCACCACCAGCAGGTTGCGGACGTGCCGCAGCGCCTCCTTGCAGAAGAACTGGAGGTTGTGGCCGTCGCGCACGAGCGCGTCGACCAGGCGGAGCATTTTTTCCGAGGACTGCCCGCTGATGGCGGCGACGAACTGGTCGAGCACCTCGGCTTCGACCACGCCCAGCAGCTCGCGCACCTGGGCGGCGGCGATCTTCTGGCCGCAGTAGGCCAGCGCCTGGTCGAGGATGGAGAGGGCGTCGCGCAGGCTGCCCTCGGCGGCGCGGGTCATCACCGCTAGCGCTTCCGGCTCGACCTGGGCCTTTTCTTCGCGCGCCACCCGCTCGAGCACGCCCAGGATTTCCTGGAAGCCGATGCTGCGGAAGTGGAAGCTCTGGCAGCGGGAGTGGATGGTGGGGGGAAGCTTTTGCGGCTCGGTGGTGGCCAGGATGAAGAGCACGCGCGGCGGCGGCTCTTCGAGCGTCTTGAGCAAAGCGTTGAAGGCCTCGGTCGTGAGCATATGGGCTTCATCAATGATGAAGACCTTGACGGGGTCGCGGGCGGGGAGGTAGCGGACGGTTTGGCGCAGCTCGCGGATTTCGTCAATGCCGCGGTTGGAGGCGGCGTCAATCTCGAGCACATCTATGGCGGTGCCGGCGGCGATTTCCCGGCAGGGCGGGCACTGGCCGCAGGGCCTCACCGTCGGGCCTTTCTCGCAGTTCAGGGCTTTCGCCAGGATGCGCGCCGTGGTGGTCTTGCCCACGCCGCGCGTGCCGGAAAAGATGTAGGCGTGCGCCACCTGGTTCTGCTCGAGGGCGTTCTTGAGGGTGCGGACGATGGGTTCCTGGCCGATGATTTCGTCGAAGGTTTGCGGGCGGTATTTGCGCGCGATTACCTGATAGGTCATTCGGCGGCCTGCCTGTGTTGCGCCCTTGCCCGCGGGCCAAGGAATCTTTCGACGCCCACCCCTCGTCCCGTCCCGAGGCCTCGGGACTCGGGACGCTCGGGGTCAATGCCTCGTCCCGCTTCTGCAGGACTCGGCATTGAGGGACCAGACTCCGGGACGTCCGCGGCGCCCGCGAGAATCCGCTACCGTTGCTTCCTTCCGGACCTGGCGGGGTTTGCGGGGTCGCGTCGCACGGAGCCCGAAGTCTGATCCGGAGGCCATCCTAGCACGCGGGGGCTTAGGGCGGCAACCCGCCTGCGCCCTTTGGGTTCACCCTGAACGGGTTCACCGTGAACGGGCTACGGCGGGCAGGCCGGCTTCGCTAGTGGTGCGGCTCCGGCTTCAACAGGCGGGTGAGGAGGAGCGCGCCGAGCGCCAGCTCGACAAGCCACCCGGCGGCCGTCGTGACGACGGCAGCGGGCAGGAGCGGCGTCCACAGCAAGGTCAGGGCGGCTGCCGGGGCTACCAGCCCCAGCCAGCACACTCACCCGAAGCCGAGCGCGTCGAGCCAGCGCGGCGGCCGGGGGAAGGCGCGGTCGTAGAGCCAGGCAAGGACCAGGCCGAGCACCAGCGTCGCCGCCAGCAGGCCCAGCAGGCCGGTATTGGGCGCGACCGGGAACGCCTCCGGGTGCGCCACCACGTACGGGTGCACCTGCTTGACCGTGTGATGCTCGACGGCGAGCGCCGCCGCCAGTCCCGCCAGCCCCAACAACCCCACCAGCAACCCCGCTGTCAAAGTTCGCAACGTCATCGCAGCATCCTCATCCGAGTTTCGAGTTTCGTTTTTCGAGTTTCGTTTTCACTTTGCCCAGGCCATGCCGTCGGGCTCGGTGCCGGTTGTGAAAGTGCGGAGCACTTTGCGGCCGGGGATATCAATCACCGTGACCTGGTTGGCGTTGGTGTTGGCGACGAAAGCGCGCCGGCCGTCGGGGGTCATCAGGATGCCGACGGGCACGGCGCCCACTTCGATGGTGGCGAGCTGCTGCCGCGTGCGGGCGTCGAAAACCGTGATGGTGTTGCTGCGCGCATTCGAGACCCAGACCTCGCGGCCGTCTGGGGTGAACTTGATGCGGATGGGCATTTCGCCGCCGCTCTCGAGAGTCACGCGGACGCGGTCGGTGGCGGCGTCGATGATGGAAAGCGAGTGGGCGGCGCGGTTCGAGACCCAGACTTCGCGGCCGTCGGGCGCAACGTCAATGCCTTCCGAGCCAGCGCCGGTCGGAATGGTCTTGACGGCGTCGCTGGCGCGGTCGATGACGGTGACGCTGCCCGAGCCGATGTTGGCGACGTAGAGCTTGCGCTCGTCGGGCGTGGGCACGACCATGTGGCTGACCTGCTGGTCGGTCTTCCAGGCTTTGAGAATCTCGCCGGTCGCTGCGTCGAGCTCGAGCACGGCTTGGGCGCCCTCGCAGGTGACCCAGAGGCGCGCGCCATCGCGGCTGACCCAGAGGCCGTGGGGCTGGCGGTAGTCGCCCAGCTCAAAGGTGGCCTTGACCGTGCGCGCGTTGAGGTCGAGCACGG
>MEKM01000098.1:0-979 GCA_001766965.1 Acidobacteria bacterium RIFCSPHIGHO2_01_FULL_67_28
CGGTGCCGTTCAATGAGCGCCGGGCGCACCGGGAGCTGGCCCGGAGCAGCTTCCCGGTGAGTGTACGATTGCGTCGCGGTCGCGCCGCGACCACCTTCTGGACCTGCGACCTGACCACCGACTACGTGCGTATCAACGCGCACTATCGCACATAACCATAGACAAGGCTCGAGGCTAGATGCTAGAGACTAGAAGCGGGAGCCCGTCCGGGGCGGGCTGGCCCGGGTGCAGCGGGGAGCAATAACGAGAGGAATGACTGCATGAAGATAAAGGCTATGATTCCACTCATTGTCGGAGTGTTTTCAGTTCTTCTGGTTGCCAGTACACCAGCTCGAATGGACTCACAGGCCATAGCGACCGGTGAAGAGTGGCTATCCTGGAGTCAACAACAAAGAAGTGTCTTCGTTGATGCGTATCTAATGGGGTACTTAAATGGCAAGATGAATGCCTGCAGTGGGGCGGCTGAACTTTTCGAACTCGACAAGCCAGTGCAGGATCTGAATGAGAGTGTGGATAGAAGGTGCTTCCGCCATGCCAAGTCCTACTCAAAGCGCGCCGACTACTACACGGGCGTCATAACGCAGTTCTACACAGAACATCCTGAATATCGAAACATTCCCAACATCTATTTAATGCTTTTGTTGATCGACGACAGATATAAGACAGCAGATGAGATTTACCAAGCTGCAGTAAAGGGCGAAATCCGCACAGACTTTTGGAAGTATTTGCCAAAACCGTAGAGACGAATCCTGGACGACTGCGTTCTATCGCTTTGGGGGCGAGCGCTGGGTCGTCCCCTGTAGCCGCCCGTGAAGCCATGAGGCTGGAGGAAGCGGCCCAGGGAGTCTGAACCCCCGGGGAGGGTAGGCCGATGAAGCGGACGAGAAGCTGGCAAGTGATTCTCCTGGCTGCGCTTGTGTGGATGTGGACAGGCGCCGCCCTGGCGGCGGAGACGCCCGAGACGCAGAGCATCCGGAAG
>MEKM01000098.1:1271-6381 GCA_001766965.1 Acidobacteria bacterium RIFCSPHIGHO2_01_FULL_67_28
GTCATGGCGGCGCTCAACCCGCGGCGCATCGGGATTGATTTTTCGCGCGACGTCCCGACGGCCGACGGCCTGACCCTGGGGATGCGGAACTATCTGGAAGAGACGCTGGGGGCGGAGATGGCCGGGCGGTTCGTGTCGGCGCAGCCGGTGGTCGTGTCGTTCCGCGGGCGGCGCCTGCCGGAGGAAGTGGCGCTGCTGCGCGAGGCCGCCGGCTACACCGACAAGATCATGCGCGAGGCGCTCTCGGAAAAAGTCATCACGCCGGGGAAAACGACCGAAAAGGACGTGGCCGATTATTTGCAGCGGCGCACGGAAGAGTTCGGGGCGCGGGTGGCCTTCGCGAGCGTGGTGGTGGGGCCGACGCGCGGGCACGCTGGCCCGAGCGAGCGCGTCATCCAGCCGGGTGACCTGGTGCGGATTGATTTCGGCATCACCCACCGCGGCTACTCGACCGACGTGCAGCGCACCGCCTACGTGCTCGGCCCGGGCGAAACCGCGCCGCCCGCCGAGATTCAAAAAATGTGGGACACCTGCCGGCAGGCGACCGACGCCGCCATCGCCGCGATGAAGCCGGGCGTCACCGGGAACGACGTCGACACCGTGGCGCGGAAAGTCCTGACCGACGCCGGCTACGCGGGCTACCCGCACGCCGCCGGCCACCCGATCGGGTTCGACGTTCACGACGTCGGGCCGCTGCTCGGGCCTGACTGGAAGGAGCGCTACGGCTCGACCGTGTGGCTGAAGCTCGAGAAGGACCAGACCTTCGCCGTCGAGCCCATCCTCTACGCCGAGTACGCGCCCATGGGCGGCGAAATCAACATCGGGATTGAAGAGGATGTGGTCGTGACCGCCGCGGGCGTCGAGCGACTGCATCCGCGGCAGGACGCGCTGCTGCTGATCCGCGCGGCCAAATAGCGCCCCGGCGGCGCGCGGCGTATACTAGAGGCAACTATGGCGAGGCCGCGGACCCCCTATGGACTGGAGATCATCCAGAGCTGCGTGGCCTGCCCGGTGCGCGAGCACGGGCTGTTCTGCAACTTGAGTCCGCCGGCCCTGGAAGAGTTGAACGCGCTGCGGCAGTCGAGCGTCTATCCGCCCGGGGCGACGCTCTTTGTCGAAGGGCAGCCGGCGCGCGGCCTGTTCGTGCTCTGCTCGGGCCGGGCCAAGCTGACCGCTTCTTCGACCCACGGGCGGCGGTTGATCGTGCGGATGGCGGAGACGGGGGAAGTGCTGGGGTTGAGCGCGGTGATCTCGAACACGAACTACGAAGTGAGCGCCGAGACCCTCGAGCCCACGCAGGTCAACTTCCTGCCGCGGCCGGAGTTCGTGCGCTTCCTGCAGCGGCACGGCGAAGTGTCGGTGCGGGTGGCCGAGCACTTGAGCATGGAACTCGGGCGGGCCTACCGGCAGGTGGCCCGCATCGCGCTCGCTCCCACGGCGCGGGCCAAGCTCGCCGCGCTGCTCGTCGAGTGGGCCGGCCACGACTCCCAACCAGCCGCCAAGGGCGTGCGCTTCCAACTGCGGCTGACCCAGGAAGAGGTCGGCGAGCTCATCGGCGCCTCACGGGAAACCATCAGCCGGCTGTTCAACGACTTCCGCCGCCGCGGCCTCATTCAGTTGAAAGGAACCACCGTTACCCTGCCCGACCCCCGCAAACTCGAAGCTCTTTTCACCTGATTTTTCAGCCGCTTAGGACCTGCCGTGATTGCGGTCACAGTCAAACGTCGGAATCGGGAATAACAATTCCTCAATTGCTTTTTGCGCTTGGGAGCGAACCCATGAACCGAATGAAACGCAGCGGAGCGTAGCGGACATGCTTACTCGACGGTCGTCGCAGCTGGCGTTGCAGGCGAGCCTCCTGCTGGCGCTGGAACCGGCAGGGAATTCGCGGCGAGTGCGGGAGATCGCCGCCGGACTCGGCGTGCCCGCTACTTATCTCGCCAAGGTCTTGCAGGGCCTGACTCGCGCCGGGCTCTTGCGGGCGGTGCGCGGTCCGGGCGGCGGCGTGCAGTTGGCGCGCCCGGCGCGCGACATCCGGCTCTGGGACGTGCTGGCGGCGGTGGAGCCGGTGGGCGAGTTCGAGCGCTGCTTCCTCGGGCTGGGCGAGTGCGACGACGCCCATCCCTGCCCGTTGCATGAAAGCTGGGGGCCCATCCGCGCGCGCCTGCTCGAGATGCTCCAGGCGCGAAGCCTGGACGAGTTTGCCGCCGAGGCCGAAAGCCGCGGCCTGCTGGAGCCCGAAAAGAAACCCGGCGACCGGTTGCGCCGCCGCGCAGGAGGAACGCGATGAGGATGCGCACTTTCTCCCGGGCTGTTCTGGCAGGAGCGCTGGGGCTCTCGCTCGCGGCCGCTTGGCTAGGGGCGGCGGCGACGCCGGAGAAACCGATGGTCTCCGAACAGGGCCAGGCGTGTCTCGGCTGCCACCAGGAGATGAACCCGGGCCTAGTGGCGCAGTGGTGGGGCAGCGTGCACGCGCGCGCGCAAGTGGACTGCTGGTCGTGCCACCAGGCGAACGCGGACGACCCGGCGGCTTTCGACCACTACGGCCTGCGCATCGCCGTCATCGTCACTCCGACCTACTGCGCGCGCTGCCACGAGAAAGAAGCGAAGGAGTTCGGCGCCAGCCGCCACGCCGAAGGCGCGCGTTTCATCGGCTCGCTTGATAACGTGTTGGGCGAGATCGTCGAAGGCGGCCCGGCGGCCATCAACGGCTGCCGGCAGTGCCACGGCAGCGAAGTGCGCTACTTGGGCGAAGGCAAGTTCGACTCCGCCACCTGGCCGAACAGCGGCATCGGCCGCATCAACCCCGACGGCAGCCGCGGCACCTGCGCCGCCTGCCACGGCCGGCACGCCTTCAGCTCGGCGCAGGCGCGCCAGCCGGAGAATTGCGGCAAGTGCCACATGGGGCCCGACCACCCGCAGATCGAGATCTACAACGAGTCGAAGCACGGCATCCAGTTCCGCGCCAACGTCGACAAGATGAACCTGGAGTCCAAGAGCTGGGTGGTGGGGAAAGATTACTGGGCGGCGCCCACCTGCGCCACCTGTCACATGAGCGCTGCGGCGAATCAGCCGCTCACCCACGACGTGGGCGCCCGCATCGGCTACACGCTGCGGCCGGTCATCACCACGCACCTCGAAAACTGGAAGGCGCGGCAGCAGGCCATGAAGGACGTCTGCGCCGCCTGCCACCAGTCGAGCTGGGTGGACAACTTCTACCTGCAGTACGACGCCACCATCGCGCTCTACAACGAGAAGTTCGCCGAGCCCGCCAAGGCCATCATGGACCAGCTCTACGCCGAGAAGAAGCTCACCGCCACGCCCTTCGATGAAGACATCGAATGGACCTACTACGAGCTCTGGCACCACGAAGGCCGCCGCGCCCGCATGGGCACCGCCATGATGGGGCCCGACTACACCCAGTGGCACGGCTTCTACGAAGTGGCCAAGCACTTCTACACCAAGTTCCTGCCGGAAGCGGAAGAGCTCCAGCCCGGCATCACCGCGGCGCTGCTCGCCCGCGACGACCACCGCTGGAAGAAAGGCTTGAGCCCCGAAGACGTCAAGAAGGTGCTCGAGTTCTACAAGAAGCGCTACGGGCAGTGAACGCCGCCGCGGCCGGGCGTCCCGCGGGGCGCGACTCGGGATAAACGAGCGGCCGCCGGCTTAGGGAAGAGGAAGCGCGATGTTGACGGTCTTGGTGGTGCCGTCGCCGATATTCTGGTCGAGCTTGCTCTTGGTCTTGAAGCCGGTCTTCGACGCCCGCAGGGTGTAGAGGCCCTTGGTGACCTGCAGGCTGTAGGAGCCGTCGCCCGCCGTCAGAGTGGACGCCACCGTCACCCCGCCCTTGATCGCCTCGACCAGCGCCCCCGCAATCGGCGTGCTCGTGCCTTTCTGCGTGACCGTCCCCTGGAAGAAGCTCGGGCGGAAGAGCTTGAAGTTGACGCCGGTGAGTGTCTGGTTGGCGGCGATGCTCATGCCGGCCTTGGTGGTATTGAGGAAGCCGGCCTTGGAGGCCACCAGGTCATAGGTGCCGGCGTCCACCGCCAGCGAGTAGCTGCCGTCGGTCGCCGTTGTGGTCTGGAACTTGAGCACGGCCGCCTGATAAGCGCCCAGGGTCACGCCGGGCTGGAACACCTTGTTGGCGTCTTTCACTTTGCCCTGGAAGGTAGCGTTGGGAAGGGCATTGATGGTGAAGGTGAGCGCGGTGGAGGTTCCTCCGCCCGGAGTCGCATTGAACACCGTCACCAAGGCCGACCCGGCGCTGGCGATGTCGCTCGCTGAAATCGAGGCGGTCAGCTGCCCGCTGTTGACGAAGGTGGTGGTGCGGCTCGACCCTTTCCAGCGCACCACCGAGCCCGTGACAAAGTTCGAGCCATTTACCGTCAGCGTAAAGGCGGCCCCGCCCGCGTTGGCGTTGGTGGGCGAGAGCGAGCTCACGGCCGGGACCGGGTTGTTGATGGTAAAGGTGCGCGAGCTGGAGGTGCCGCCGCCGGGTGCGGGGTTGAACACCGTCACCAAGGCGGTGTCGGCGGTGGCGATGTCGGCGGCGGGGATGTCGGCGGTCAACTGGGCGCTGCTGACGTAAGTGGTGGTGCGGTCGGAGCCGTTCCAGCGCACCACCGAGACCGGCACAAACCCCGAGCCATTCACCGTCAGGGTGAAGCCTGACCCGCCCGCCGTCGTGCTCGAGGGCGAAAGCGATGTGGTCGAGGGCGCGGGGTTGGTGATCGAGAGCGTGAGCGGGTTCGAGGCGCCGCCGCCCGGCGCGGGGTTGAAGACCGTCACCGAGGCGGTGCCGGCCGCGGCGATGTCGCCGGCCGGGATGGACGCGGTCACCTGGGCCGAGCTCACGAAAGAGGTGGTGCGGTCGGAGTCGTTCCAACGCACCACGGAGTTGCCGACGAAGTTCGACCCGTTCACCGTCAGGGTGAACGCTGCGCCGCCCGCTGTTCGCGTCGAGGGCGAGAGCGTCGTGAGCGCCGGGACGGGGTTGACGACCTCCTGGAAGTCCAGGTGGAAGACGAGCGAGCCGCCGGCGGTGTTGAAATCGCTGACCATGAAGGAATAGGTGGTCCCGCCGATGACGCTGAAGGAAATCTGCGACTGG
>MEKM01000099.1:0-908 GCA_001766965.1 Acidobacteria bacterium RIFCSPHIGHO2_01_FULL_67_28
GGTTCAACTCGTCTACTACGCGCTGCTCCTGCTCCTGCTCTACGCCCTGGTGCGCGGCCGCCGCGGAGTGCCCTTCTGGTCGGGATTGGCGATGCGGCCGCTGCCGGCCACGCAGGCGGGCTCGGCCCTGTTCGCCGGCGTGGTGCTGGCGCTGGTAATTCAGTCCGCCAACCTGCTGGTGCCCCCGCCCCAGGAGCTGCCCTTCGACCGGCTGTTCTCGAGCCGGGCCGCCGTCTGGCTCATCATCGGCGCCAGCCTGCTGGTGGCGCCGCTGGTCGAAGAGCTGGTCTTCCGCGGCTACATCTACACCGTGCTTGAGGGCGTCTGGGGCACGGCGGCAGCCGTGCTGGCGAGCGGGCTGCTCTTCGGCGCGATTCACTTCCCCCAGCTCCATCCCGGCTACTTTCAGATGGGGCTGCTCTGCGTGGTGGGCATCGTCTTCTCGTGGGCGCGCGCGCGGACAGGCACGCTGCTCGCCAGCGTCCTGCTCCATTTCGGCTACAACGCCACCTTGAGCGCGGCCTTCCTGGCCTCGGAGCAGTTCCGCAAGCTCGCCAGCCTGTAGCGGGCTTCCTTGCCACTGCCGCGCCCGGCTTGCTACACTGCGCCTCTTATGCTGAAGACGATTGAGTGGACCGAGCGGGGCGTGGTCATGCTCGACCAGCTCCAGCTGCCCGCCCGCGAGGTCTATCAAACCTGCACGACCTACGAACAGGTGGCCGACGCCATCCGGCGGATGGTCATCCGCGGCGCGCCCGCCATCGGCGTGGCGGCCGCGATGGGCGTCGCCCTGGGCGTCAAACAGTCCCAGGCCAAAGACATCACATCCTTGGAAAAAGAGTTCAACCACATCTGCGAAGTCATGGGCCAGACGCGGCCCACGGCGGTCAACCTGTTCTGGGCCATCG
>MEKM01000099.1:953-15413 GCA_001766965.1 Acidobacteria bacterium RIFCSPHIGHO2_01_FULL_67_28
TGCGCGGCGCCCTGGTCGAAGAAGCCAAGCGCGTCTACGAAGAAGACCTGGCGCAGTGCGCCGCGATTGCGCGGCACGGCGCCGCGCTCGTGCCCGCACAGGCACAGGTGCTGACCCACTGCAACGCCGGGGCGCTCTGCGCCGCCGGCGGCTACGGGACGGCGCTCGGCGTCATCCGCGGCGCGATCGAGCAGGGCAAGCAGGTCGAGGTGCTCGCCACCGAAACCCGCCCCTACCTCCAGGGCGCGCGCCTGACCGCCTGGGAGCTCCAGCACGACGGCATTCCCACGACGCTCATCACCGACAACATGGTCGGGCACTTCATGAAGACGGCGAAGATCGACTGCGTGGTGGTGGGCGCCGACCGCATCGCCGCCAACGGCGACACCGCCAACAAGATCGGCACCTACACCATCGCCGTGCTGGCCCGCGAGCACGGCGTGCCGTTTTACGTGGCGGCGCCGTTCAGCTCGATTGACCTCGCGCTGCCTTCGGGCGAGAAGATCCCCATCGAAGAGCGCTCCTCCGACGAGGTCACGCAGATCCGCGGCGTGCGCATCGCGCCCGAAGGCGTCCCGGCGCGCCACCCGGCCTTCGACGTCACTCCGGCGCGGCTCATCGCCGCCATCGTCACCGAGCGCGGCGTGGCCCGCCCGCCCTTCGAGGAGTCGCTCAAGGCGCTGGCCGCAGCGCCCGCGCCGGCGCGCTCGTCCGCCAGCTAGAGGGAGTAGCCCAGCTCTTCGAGTAGCGGGGCCTCGGTGCGCGTGATGGTCTCGACTTGTTGCAGGCTCAACTGCTGCTTCCACTTGTAGTTCTGCGAATCGAGCCGCTCGGGGAGCCGCGCCAGCAATTCCTCATCGGCGCCGAGGCCCACGAAGCCGAAGGCCGCGCCCAGCACCGCCCGCGGCCGCTCGCACAATTCCTCGTAGCGGATTTCATAGTAGGCGGGTCCGAGCTCCGCCCGCTTGCTCACAATGTAGCTGACCACCGCGCGCCATTGCAGCGCCACCTGCTCGGCCTTGTCCTGCCGAATCAATCCGCGCCAGCCCGGCGGATGGGTGAACGGCATGTCGGGCTTCACTTGGCCGCGCCGTCGCCGGCCGAGCGCCTGGAGCATGGAGGCAGCCACGGCGCGGCCGTCGCGGATCACGTGGATGTAAACAGCGTCCGGGAAGACAGCGCGGATGTAGTCAATCCGCACCGAGCTGCGAGGGTACTTGTTCACGAAGCGAGGCCTGCCGTGCCAGCGGCGGTGGTATTCGAAGCGGGCGTGCAGCCGGGCGGCGTCCTCCGGGAGGACATCGGCGGCCGTCCAGTGGTGGTCGGCCTCGAAGTCCTCGTAACCCCGCGGGTCCCAAGTCTCCGGCGCCTCCGAGAGGTTGGCCACTTCCGGATGGAGCGCGAAAAGGTCCACGGCGATGGTCGTGCCCGAGCGCGGGCAGCCGATGAGAAAGATGGGCCGCGCCAGCCGGGCGCCGCGGCCCCAGGTTCGCCGCCAAAGATGGAAGCCGGCTTCGTAGACCGCCCAGGTGACAACCGACTCCGGCCCCGTGTAGCGCGACAAGGCGGGATGTAGATGAAATCGCGCCGGGTAAAGGACGCGCCGCAGGGCCGCGCGCACCGGCTGCGGCAGCACCCGTTTGAGAGCCTGTCTCAACACCAGGAGGCCTGTGCCCATCGGTTGCGGAGGATAGAGGCACAGCGAGGGAGCGTCAAGCTACCCTGTTTCCGCCGCCGGCAAAAGCCACTATAATCGCGGCGCTGCGCGGGAGGCGGAATGCTCGACCCCTGCTCGTTCCTCTTCATCACGCTCGACTCCTGCCGCTACGACACTTTCCGCGACGCCCGCGTGCCCAACCTGAAAAGCGTCGGGGACCTGCACGCCGCCGTGGCGCCGGGCTACTTTACCTACTCCTCGCACCAGGCCATGTTCGTCGGCTTCACGCCCGGCGTGTTCGCGCGGCCGGAGCCTTACGTGAACCCGCGCCACGGGAAGTTCTTCCGCATGGTCGGCCCGGTGCCCTGGCGCCCGGACGACTTCATGGTGCTCGAAGGCGCCAACATCATTCACGGTCTGAAGCGCCTCGGCTACCTGACTCTGGGGACCGGCGCGGTCTCCTGGTTCGACCCGCGCACCGAGACCGGGCGCGTCTTGACGCGCGACTTCCACCGCTTCTTCTATCCCGGCAACACCTACTCCCTGCCCCAGCAGATGGACTGGGCCCTGCGGCAACTGCGCGCCGCCAGCGACCGCCGCGTCTTCCTCTTCATGAACATCGGCGAGACCCACATCCCCTACTACCACCAGGGAGCGCCTTGGAAGCTTGAGGACAACCCCTGCGTGGGAATGGAGCCGGCGCGGAACGACGCCGCCCGCTGCCGCCGCCAGCAAACTGCCTGCCTCGAATTCGCCGACGCCCAGCTCAAAGAGATTCTCGAATCCTTCCGCGGCGCCAGCATCCTCGTCTGCGCCGACCACGGCGACGCCTGGGGCGAAGACGGACTGTGGGCGCACGGTTTCCATCATCCCAAGGTGCTGGAAGTGCCGCTGCTCTTCCGCCTGGGACAATCGCCGGCGCCGCCCCACGCCGTGCCGCGGCCGTTCTGGCGGCGCGTGCGCAGCCGCTTGCAGCGGATGTTGCGGGGAGGGACCGGCGAGCCCCAGCCGCCCGCCACCGAGCCGTGAGCCGGAGGTCGCTTTACCACTCCAAGTCGCGCTCGTAGCCGAGCTCAATCAAGCACTGCCCCGCCACCTGCTTGAGCGCCGCCTTGTGCTCCTCCCGGAAGTGTTCCCGCCAGGAGCCGATCTGCCCGCGGCGGAACGTGTTGCCTTGTCCGAAGAGCTGCGAGCCGACCGACCGAGTCTGCTCGGGCGTGAGCGGCAAGCCGAGGTGGCCGGCGATGCCGGCAATCTCGGCGTGCTGCGCTTCTTCGCTCCCGCCTCCCCGGGGACCCACCAGGCGCTCGAAGCACACCGTGTGAATCCCCGGCACCCGCAGCCAGGGAAGAAACAACTCGAGGCGCCGCCCCAGCCCCAGGAAAGTGCGGCCCGGGACTCCTTCCGCGCCGAGGATGCAGGCCCGCAGCCGCTCCCCGTCGTTCTTGAAGGCGCGCAGGAAGTGTCTCCCCAGCCGCGTCTCCGGCTGCCCGACGATGTGGTACATGAGGGAGACCGCGACGTCGCGCGGGTCGCGCACAATGAAGAGCGCGCGGATGCCCTTCCGCTCCAACATCCCCACAAAGCCGGCCGAATAGGGCATGTGCCCGCCGGTCACTTCTCCGGGCTCGAGCCGCCCGATGACTTCCGCCAGCTTGTCCGCCCGGACCCACCGCACCTCGGCCACGCCCACCGGAACCACATCCGGGCCGCCGGCTTGGGCCTGCCCCAGCTCGGACACCAGCCAGCCGCGGCGCAGGCCGATCTCCTCCCAGACCATCCCCGGCATCAGCGCCACCGCGCGCAAGAGGAGATGCGTCCCGGCTTTGGGAAGGCTGTTGGCGAAGACCCGCGGGAGCCGGGCGCGCGACGGGTCGCGCCGGCGCCACCAGCGGCGCAGGCGTGTGCGCACCCGCAAACGGCTCCGCCACTGCGCCCACCGGCCGGCTCGCACCCGCCCCCCTACCAGTTGAGGTCGCGCTCGTACCCGAGCTCAATCAAGTACTGCCCCGCCACGCGCTTGAAGGCAGCTTTGTGCTCTTCCTTGAAGTGCTCCCGCCAGCCGCCGATCTGCCCTTTGCGGAAGGTCTTGCTCCCCTGGCCGAACAGCTTGGCGCCCACCACGCGAACCTGGTCGGTGGCCAGCGACAAGCCCAGATGCCGGGCGATGCCGGCGATTTCAGCCTGCTGCGCCTCCTCGGCGCCGCCGCCCTGCGGCCCCACCAGACGCTCGAAGCGCGTGGTGTAGTTCAGCGGCGTCTTCAGCCAGGACATCACCGAGGCCACGCGCTCGCCGATGCTGCGCAGGTGGACGGGGCCGCGCTCGTTGGTGGTCTCGACGCCGTTGATGACCGCCAGGAGCTGCTCTTCGGGGGTACGCAGGGTTCGGGTCAGGTGAAAGTGGCGTGAGCTGTCCGGGTGGCTAAGTATGAAGTAGTGGAGGGACACCACCGTATCGCGAGGGTCGCGCAGAATCAGGAGGCTCTTGATGCCGTGCTTCTCCAGCAGGCCGGCGAAGACGTCGCTGTAAGGGATGTGCCCGGCGGCAAACTCGCCGTCCCACATGCCCGCCAGCTGCCGCTCCACCTCGTGCGTGGGGAAATAGGTGGGATTCCCGATGCCGAGCGGGACACCTTCTCCCGGCGGCAAGAGAGAGTCACGCGTCACTCGTTCCCGCAGCCGCCGGTGCAGGTAGACCAGGTCCACCTGATGCTGCCCGCCCAGCACCAGCACGCAGCGCACCAGCAAGTGCGTGCCCGCCTTGGGGAAGCCGTTGACCACCATACGCGGCAGGCGGCCATAGGGGCGGGGCGCCAGGCGCGCCCGCACCCGCCGCATCGTCAGCAGCGGGCGCAGCTCCTGCTGCCAACGCTTCCAAGCGCTTCCGGTTGCGTAGGCTCGTGCCATCGGAATCCATCATCTTATCGTGAGTCGCCGCGGCTGTCAGCCCCGGGACGGCCGCGCCCGATAAAGCTGCCGGGCGCGCTCAAAGGCTTCAAGGTGCTGTCGGGCAGAAGTGTCCCAGCCGAATTCTCTCGCGCGCGCCAGGCCGGCTTGCCGGTAGCGCTCGTAGAGGGCGGCGTCACCCAGGAGCTTTGCGACTGTCGCGGCGATTTCTTCCACGCTCTCTGGGTTCACGGCCGACGCGGCGTCCCCGACCACCTCGGGGAGCGAGAACACGTTCGACACCACGGCCGGCACGCCGCAGGCCAGGCTCTCCAGCGCGGGCAGGCCGAAACTCTCGTGCAGCGAAGGAAAAAGAAACACCTCGGCCCCACGGTAGAGCTCGGCCAGCTCCCGCCCCTGCAACTGGCCGAGGCGGATGATGCTCTTGTCGTTCGCGCGGGCAATCTCTTCGGCCACCGGCTCGTAACCCCACCCGGTGCTCCCCGCCAGCACCAACGCCAACTCGCCGAACCCCTGCTCCTTGAGCTGCCGGTAGGCGGCCACGATGCGCACGCCGTTCTTTTTCGGCTGATAGTTGCTGACATGCAACAGGTAGGCCCCGGGAATGCCGAAACGAGCGCAAGCTTGCTGCCGGGCGGCGGTCTTGTCAGGGGGAGGCGAGAAGAGTTCCATGTCGACCCCGTTGTAGATGGGCACGACGCGGTCGGCCGGCAGGCCGTACTGCTCTACGATCTCTTTCTGCGCCGAGCGCGAGACCGTCAGGTAGAGGTCCACCGCCTCGGGGTGCTCCCGGTGGCGCAGGATGGAGGGAGTGGGCGGAGGGGCAACACCCGTCCCAGAGAAAAGAAAAACGGTCGCGCCGTGGATGGTGACGACGCGCGGCCGGTCAACCTCGTAGAAAAACTCCGGAACGTCACGCGCCTGCGGGCAGTGAACCAGGTCGGTGCGCGACTCGATTTGCCGGCGCCAGCCCCAATTCCAGCGGGAGACGCGAAGGTGGCCGGCAAAGCCCGGCCCTGGGGCCTGGCGCGCGCTGCCGATGCTCCAGACCTCGTGGGCGCGGCTCCACTCGCGCACCAGGGAGCGGGCGTAGTTCCCGACCCCGCTCCAGGGGTCGGCCGCCAGGATGTCTGTGAGAATGCCGATTCGCAAGCCCGGGGCTCGCCGCCGCTAGCCGTTCTTCTGCTGGAAGTCCTTCATGAAAGACACCAGCGCCTGGACGCCCTCCAGCGGGAAGGCGTTGAAGAGGGAGGCGCGGATGCCGCCCACGGTGCGGTGGCCCTTCAGCCCGCTCAGCTTTTGGGAGGCGGCTTCCTTGACGAACTTCTCCTCCAGCGTCTCCGCGGGCAGCCGGAAAGTGATGTTCATCCGCGAGCGGCACCACTTCTCCACCGTGCCCCGGTAGAAGCCGCCGCTCGAGTCGATGGCGTTGTAGAGCAGGTCGGACTTCTCCTTGTTGCGGCGCTCCATTTCCTTCAAACCACCGAGCTGCCGCAGCCACTGTAGCACCAGGCGCAGGATGTAAATGGCGAAGACCGGCGGGGTGTTGTAGACCGACTTCTTCTCGACCTGGAGCTTGTAGTCGAGCATGGCCGGCAGCCCGGGGGGCACGCGCCCGAGCAGGTCGTCGCGGATGATGACGGTGGTGACGCCGGCCGGGCCCATGTTCTTCTGCGCGCCCGCGTAAATAAGGGCGTACTTGCCGACCGGGATGGGCTTGCTCAAGATGTTCGACGAGGCGTCGCACACGAGCGGCACGCTGCCCACTTCCGGCTCGGCCGGCGCCTCGGTCCCGTAGATGGTGTTGTTCGAGGTGAAGTGCACGTAGGCGGCCTTAGGGTCAAGCTTCAGCTCCTCTTGCCGGGGGATGCGGCTGAAGTTCTCCGCCTCCGTCGAAGCGGCAACGTTGACCTTGCCCACCTTCTTGGCTTCTTTCAGCGCCGCTTGCGCCCAGTGGCCGCTGACGATGTAGTCGGCGGAGCCTTCCTTGGGCAGCAGGTTCATCGGCACCATAGTGAACTGCAGGCTGGCGCCGCCCTGGAGGAAGGCGATCTTGAAGTTGTCGGGGATGCCGAGCAGCGCCCGCAGGTCGGCCTCCGCCTGGGCCAGGATTTCATCGAAGCTCTTCGAGCGGTGGCTGATCTCGAGCACCGACATGCCCACGCCGGGCAAGGCCAGCAGGTGACGCTGGGCCTCTTCCAGCACCGGCAGCGGCAGCACCGCCGGGCCGGGGTTGAAGTTGTAGACGCGATCCACGGACTTGGCCGCGGCCGCCTGGGCCGCCGCCACTGCCGCTTGCGCCATGCTCTTGCCGTAGGGAGTGCCGGACATGGGTCACCTCACTGGGTCAAGCTGAGCAGGTTCAGCTCGAAGATGTCGGGATTGCTGCTGCGAATCTTTTCCAAGATGCCGTCCGCGGGCGCCTTGTCGAGGTGGATGCGGGCGATGGCCGCCGCCGCTCCGTCGAAGACGATGTTCTCCATCTCCTGCACGTTGATGCCGGCGCTGCGCAGGCCGGTGAGCACGTGGGCCAGCACGCCGACGCGGTCGGCGTGGCGCACCACCAGCAGGTGCGTGGCGGGGGAGTGCGCGCAGAGGTTCACCACGTTGGGCACGTGCCCGGTGTCGCGGTACTGCTGGAGGATGCGCACGGTTTCCTCGGCGATGGCCTCCTGGGCCTGGTCGGTCGAGGCGCCGATGTGGTGCGTGCCGTAAACCCCTTCCAGCTCCACCACGTCATCCTCGAAAACGCCCGTGGCCTGGGCCGGTTCCTTGGCGAAGACGTCCAGGCCGGCGCGGACGCCCTTCTCGCGGATGGCCTTCTTCAGGGCCTCCGGGTCAACCACGCCCCCGCGAGAGGTGTTGATGAAGTACGCTCCCTTCTTCATCGCGGCGAAAAACTTCTCCCCACAGATCCCCTTCGTGTCCGGCGTCAAGGCCAGGTGGACGCTGACGGCGTCGGCGGCCGCGGCCAGCTCCTCGGGCGAGCTCTTCCGCTCCACGCCGAGCCGCGCGGCCTTTTCCGGGGTCAGCGAGCGGCTCCAGGCCACCACCTTCATCCCGAAGGCCCGGGCGCGCTCGATGACTAACTGCCCGATGGTCCCAACCCCCAGTACGCCCAGGGTGCGGCCCTGCAAGCCGCGGGCCTTGCTGAAATCTTTCTTGTTCCATTTCTTTTCCCGCAACTGCTGCACGTTGTCGGCGAGGCGCCGATCGAGCGCCAGCAGCAGTCCCATGGCCAGCTCGGCCACGGCGGCCGAATTCTTCCCCGGACAGTTGGAAACGTAGATGCCGCGCTTGGAAGCGGCGGCCACGTCAATGGTGTCGTAGCCGGAGCCGGCGCGGACGACCAGGCTCAAGTGGCCGCCCTCCATCATGGGCTCGGTCACCTTGGTGGAGCGCACCACCAGCGCATCGGCCTGGCTCTTCTTGACTTCCTCGACCAGGGCGTCGGCCTTCAGCTCGGTGTTGTAAGCGACCTCGAAACCCAGCGCCTTCATTCGCTGGATGGCCGTGTCGGGAAACTTGTCCACCACCAGGACTTTCATGGAAGACCTCCTCCGATTCCCCGCGGCAGGCCCTCGGCAACCTATTGTAGCGCCGGCGGAGACCCGCTGCAAAGCACATTCGGGCGACAAGGCCAGGGCGGGCGAGGAGGAGCTACTTGCGGTAGCGGAAAGCGAAGGCCAGGATGCCGACGAAGATGGAAATGGTCGGGATGAGTAAGACGAGAATGCCGTGGTCGAGGGCGCGGGCGGCTTCGGCGCCGCCGGCTGCGGCACTGGTTCGGCAAGCCACGCATCCCTGAGCGAAAACCTCGGGGGCCACAGCCAGCAGTGCGGCGGCGGCCAAGACGAAGATGGCTCTCCGTAGCGTCATTTCCCTTCCCTCACTGCGGCCGAAGCTCGTGCAGGCGCAGACTATCGGGGAAGAAGAAGATGAGGATGAGGCAGATGCACAACACCAGGGCCGGCACCAGGGTCAGGAACAAGCTCAAGCGCTCGAAGCGCAGGTGCATGAAGTAGGCCATGATGAGGGCGGCCTTGATGACCGAGATCCCCATCAGCAGGGTGAGCATCAGGTTCAGGGGCAGGTGCTCGTAGCCCAGAAAGATTTCCACGCCGGTCAGGCCCAGCAGCCAGACCCACACCCAGAGGTAGAGCCGGGAGCCGGCGGCCTGTTCGTACGACGATGGTGCGCTCATGGTCTCTCGCTCCTCACGGCGTCTTGATCGACAGCAGGTAGACCAGCGGGAAGAGGAACATCCACACCAGGTCCACGAAGTGCCAGTACAGCCCGCTCACTTCCACATCCTCGGAAGAAAACCTCTTCCGCCCGAAGCCCCAGGCGATGACGCCCAGGTAGATGACCCCGACGGTGACGTGCAGCATGTGCATCCCGGTCAGCCCGAAGAAGGTGCCGCCGAACAGCGGCGCGCCCCAGGGATTCGAGAAGGGGCGGACGCCTTCGTGGATGAGGTGCAGCCACTCCCGCAGGTGGAGCAACACGAACCCGGCGCCACCCGCCATGGTGGCCAACAGCCACTGCACGGCGCGCCGGTGGTTTCCGCGGTGGGCGGCCGAAACCGCCATCACCATGGTCACACTGCTCGAGAGCAGGAAGAAAGTCATCACCGAGGCGTAGACGATGGCCGGGTAGAAGGGGAACGGGGCCGGCCAGTCCGGGCTGGCCACGCGCACGTAGCTGTAGGCCAGGATGAGGACCGAGAAGGTCAAAGCGTCGGAGATGATGAACAGCCACATCCCGAGCTTCTTCGATCCGATGGCGTAGGGCGCCGCGCCGCCGCCCCAGCGGGAGCCCGCCACCGCCTGTGTGTGCGCTTCAGCCATGTTCACCCTCGCAGGTTGAGCAGTAAGAATACGCAGACCCAAATCACACCCAAAAAGTGCCAGTACACGGAAGCCGCCGCGGCCGCGGTCTGGAGGCCAGCGCGATGCTCGCGGCTCTCGTCCCGCCGGGCCAAATAGAGGAGAGCCGCCACGCCGCCGAGCAAGTGCAGGCCGTGCGCCCCCGTCAGCACGTAAAAGAATGAGCTGCTTGGGTTCGTCGCCACGTAGACGCCCGCCGCCCTAAGCTCGGTCCAGGCGACGAACTGACCCGCAAGAAACAACAAACCCAGCGCCGTTGTCAGCCCCCACCAGCGGCGGAAGCCTTCGGGTCGGCCCTGGGCGAGAAGCCGCCGCGCCCGTTCGATGGTGGCGCTGCTCCCGAGCAGCACCGCTGTGTTCGCCCAGAGAATGGCGGGAAGCTCGATCGGCACCCAGTCGGTGGAAATCCCCTGCCGCACCAGATACGCGCTGGTCAGGGCCGTGAAGAACATCAGGATGGAGGCCAGGGCCAGGAAGATGCCGGTCACATAGACGCGCTGCGGAACCGCGGACCCATCCGGGCCGCCCGGCGCCCAGGGCCACTCGGTCCCGGCGCCGGTCCCGCCGACGTCGAGCGCTTCCAATTCTTGCGTGGCTGCTTTGCCTGTCATGGGACTGCTCAATGACTGCCGGCGCCTCCGGCGCCGTCGGGCACATGCTGGGGAGTGAAATCCTTGGCT
The DNA here is from genome assembly GCA_001766965.1 of Acidobacteria bacterium RIFCSPHIGHO2_01_FULL_67_28. GTDB lineage: Bacteria > Acidobacteriota > Terriglobia > Acidiferrales > 2-02-FULL-67-57 > 2-02-FULL-67-57. The sequence goes on from MEKM01000099.1 coordinate 11,087, forward strand.
GCGCCCGGGACGCCGTATTCGTACGGCCCGCGGTAGACGGCGGGATAGCGCCCGGCGAAGTTGTCATGCGGGGGCGGCGAGGGCACCGTCCATTCCAGCGTGGTCGCCTCCCAGGGGTTGACCTCGGCCTTCTTGCCCCTCCACAGGCTCCAGAAGAAGTTGAAGACGAAGATGAACTGCGCGGCAATGGTGACAATGGCCGCGATAGTCATAAACAGGTGCACGGGCTGCAGCGCAGCAAGATATTGCACCGCCGTCGTGTCCGGGTAGCGCCGCTCGTGGCCCGCCAGGCCGATAAAGTGCATGGGCATGAAGATGCAGTAGACCCCGATGAAGGTCGGCCAGAAGTGCAGCTTGCCCAGAAATTCGCTCATCTGCCGACCGAACATCTTGGAGAACCAGTAGTAAGTCGCCCCGAACATGCCGAAGATGGCGGCCACGCCCATGATGAGGTGAAAGTGGCCGACGACGAAATAAGTATCGTGCAAGGGCAGGTCCACCGCCGGCTGCGCCAAGAAGATCCCGCTCAAGCCGCCGCTCACGAAGAGCGACACGAACCCAATGGCGAAGAGCATCGGTGTGGTGAAGCGGATCTGCCCGCCCCAGAGCGTCCCAATCCAGTTGAAGGTCTTGATGGCGGAGGGCACGCCGATGGACATGGTCAAGAGGGAAAAAGCAAAGGCGCTGTAGGGGCTCATACCGCTGGTAAACATGTGGTGGCCCCACACCGACAGCCCCAGCAGGGCGATGGCGAAGATGGCGTAGACCATGGCTCGATAGCCGAAGATGGGCTTGCGAGCGAACGTAGAGAGGATGTGCGAGGTGATCCCCATGCCCGGCAGGATGGCGATGTAGACCTCCGGGTGGCCGAAGAACCAGAACAAGTGCTGCCAGAGCAGCGGCGAGCCCCCCTTGTGCGGAATGAGTTTTTCCGTGATCACCAGACCGCCGGGAACAAAAAAGCTCGTGCCAGCGTGCCGGTCGAGCAGCAGCAGGATGCCGGCCGCGAGCAACACGGCGAAGCCGAGCAGCGCCAGGATGGCGGTGACGAACCATGCCCAGCAGGTGAGCGGCATGCGCATCAGCGACATCCCCTTGGTGCGCAGGTCGAGCGTGGTGGTGATGAAGTTCAGGGCGCCCATCAACGAGGCGCCGCAGAAGATGGCGATGCTGATCACCCACAGGCTCTGGCCCCAGCCCAGGCCGGGGCCGGCAATCTCGCCCACCGCGCTCAAGGGGGGGTAGGCTGTCCAGCCGCTGATGGGGGCGCCGCCGACGACGAAAAACGCCGCCATCATCACCGCGAAGGACACGAAGGTGAACCAGAACGACAACATGTTCAAAGTCGGGAAAGCCATGTCGGCGGCCCCGATTTGAATGGGCAGGAAGTAGTTCCCGAATCCACTCTGGGGCGCCGTTGTCAAAACGAAAAAGACCATGATGGTCCCATGCATGGTCATCAGCGCCAGGTACTGCTCCGGGGTCATCACGTCGAAGAAAGGCAGCTTGGCGTTCGGCCACACCAGGTGCAGCCGCATCAGCAACGACAGGAACATCCCGACGAAGACGGCCGCCAGCGCCAGCAGGATGTATTGGATGCCGATCACCTTGTGGTCGAGGCTGAAGATGTACTTGCGGATGAATCCCTTCGGCGCTTCGTGCGCTACCGCGTGGGCTTCGGCCATTCGTTTTCTCCTCGAACCGTGGGGAACCGTTATTCCGCGGCCTGCTCGCGCAGCCAGGCCTGGAACTCGTCCTCGGGAAGAACCTGGAGCACGGTGCGCATGCGGTGGTGGCCCAGACCGCACAGCTCCGCGCACGCCACTTCGTAGCTGCCGGTTTTCTCCGCCTTGAAGTGCAGGCGGATGACCATGCCGGGCACCGCGTCCTGCTTGAAGCGCAACTCCCGCACAAAGAAGCTGTGAGTGACATCCACCGCGCGCAGGATGACTTCCACTTCCTGGTTCACCGGCACGGCCATGGTGGCCGTGACGACGTCGTCCTGCGCCGCCGCGTCGTTCGTGTCCAGCCCCACAGGATTGCCGGCGGCGTCGTTCACCAAGCTCGGGTCCGTGCGCCCGAACTGGCCGTCCGCTCCCGGGTAGCGGAAGTTCCAGGCGAACTGCTTGCCCGTGATTTCCACCTGCATGGCCCCGGGCGCGGCGCCCATCCAATGCAGCGAGGCCCAGGCGCGCTCGGCGGCGATCCCGAGGCCGATGAACATCACCGCCGTGGCGCTCGTCCAGAGGATTTCGAGGACGGTGTTGCCGTGCGAGTAACGGGCCCGACCGCCCCGGTCGCGGTAGCGGAAGATCACGTAGCCCAGCGCCAACTGCGCCAGGAAGAAGACCAGGCCGGTAATAACCAGCGTCCGGTCGAATTGCCGGTCAACCGCTTCGGCAAAGGCCGAGATGGGCTCGGGAAACCACCAGGTTCGCTTGAAGAAAATGTAAATCGTGGAGAAGGTGAGAACCACCAGGGAGAGCGCCAGCCCCGCTGCCACCAGGCTGCCGCCAGTGCCGGATTGTTTTTGCTCCATGCTCCTCCGCTCCGCCTAGGAGTGTAGCCGCTCTCCGCCCGGGCAGACCCGGCCCAGACCAGTTCCGCAAAAAGGAAATCCCGACGCCAAGGCAGCCCAAGATACCTTTGCGTCTCTGGTTTGTCAATCGCCTTCCGGACTCGCGCGGGCTTGCCAAAAGGCGCGGCCTCGGCGAGAATCGAGCACAGAGGCGCGTAGCTCAGCTGGTTAGAGCGCTACCTTGACACGCGGTCCAGGGAGTTGCGTGAAGTTGCTGAAAACTCACGCAACTCCCTGATTCTTTTTTGCTTGCGCGAGGAATCGCCTTGCACCATTTTCGTGCAATTTGCGCCCTTTTTGCTGGATCATGGACACTATTTGGACACCAAGAGAACCATGCCATGTCTGCCCAGCTATTTCAGATTCTGTGGCAGACCTTTTGGGCACAACTACGAGGTCAAGAATCCCCTGGCTTAGTCAACCCAAGCACTTTCGCTGCGCCGAAACCAGATGGTTTTGGCATTGTGAGCCTCTCGGCGGAATTGACCGGCGAGCGCTACTGCAACGGGGGCCACTTTCGAACTTCTTCGCGCGTGACCGCGCGTGAGCCGCCGAGGTCAGCCTGGCGAATCACCCCCGTCTCATCAGAGGCAAAAGTCCGGATTGCGAAAGGCGGTGCGGGGCGCAGACCTTTCGCCAGCGAAGCGCCCGGTACACCGGACCAAGCCTCGCTCTCCCGCCCGTAGTGGCTAGGAGTAGCATAGACAAAGAATTCTTTCTCATCGCGGGCCGGGTCGCCCGCCAACACCACGGTGTAGCGGTAGTAGCTGCCCAACACCACGGTGTAGCGGTAGGGGCTGCCGGGGCTCGGCGCAACATGCCTATCTTCGAGAGTAGGAAGTTCTACGAGCCCGCCTTGGTGGAGCTGCTCCAGACTGCCGTATTCGGGCACACCGTTCTTGTTCACGTCGAGCCGGGCATCCGCCCGGAAGCGAGCCTCCGCAGTTGCGATGGTGCGTACCCCGCGCACGGCACTAGATTCCCTCGAGGCAACCCCGGAGTAATTACTGAGTGAGGCCAGATAGTTCGCCACGGCGAAGAGCGTGAAGAGCATCGCGACGCCGCCGAGGAGGAACCGTTTGCTACCCTGGCCAAGCTTGATCACGTAGGCCCCGCGCCATAGGCCATAGAACAGCAGGATCAGCAGGGGCAGCAAGGCAAGTTCGGTCCCGCCAAGGGTCAGCAGGAAGGCGAGCGCCAAGCCAACTCCCTTGATGATTCTCCAGGATCGGCTTTGTGCCGGGAACGTGGCGCCGGACAAGCGGCGGGCCAGGATGGCAACAACAAATATCATCACCAAGGAGAACACGCCGTCGGGCGCGGGGGGGTTGTTGGCGTAGGCGGGGACGGCAGCGATCAACAAGAAGCAAAGCACGAACAAACGTGACCAGCCCAGTTTCATCGCAATCCTCTCTCTTGAGGAGCCGCAGGCCGTGGCTCTTCCCAGGCAAATTGCCAATCTTGGTCGGGGTAGAAATCCGTCCGGGAAAAAGAATAGTCCTCTCCGCGGGGGGAAGGGGGTGATGCGGCCAGGGCGTAGTTGGACGAGCCCAAGCGAAAGCCGGGCGAGAGGCGCAAGGTGAACACGGCGTGGTCAATGGGGTGCCGCCAAGCCCGGGTAGTGGTGAGCAGGTATCGTCCGTTGGAGACACGGGTGGGTTGGGTGTAGTCGAGACGAATCCACTTGGCTGCCCCCGGCCGGAAGAGAAGACGGAAGCGAACCTCTTCACCGCGCCGGCTCAAGGGAAC
>MEKM01000100.1:0-227 GCA_001766965.1 Acidobacteria bacterium RIFCSPHIGHO2_01_FULL_67_28
CGTCACCACCACCGTCTCCTGGCCGGGCCGCAGCTCGAGCTGGATGTTGTACTCGTTCACCTTCCCGATCTGCACGCGCACCTCGGGGTTGCGCACCGGCGTAAAGCCCTTGGCCTCCACCGTCACCTCGTAGGTTCCCGGCGGCAGCACCAGCAGGCGGTAGGCGCCCAACTCGTCGCTCGTGGTTGTGCGGGTCAGGCTGGTGGCCACGTTGCGCGCCGTGACGG
>MEKM01000100.1:240-5811 GCA_001766965.1 Acidobacteria bacterium RIFCSPHIGHO2_01_FULL_67_28
CAGCGCTCCCTGCGGGTCGGTGACCACTCCCACCAGGTCGCCGGCGTTCGATTGCGCTTGAGCTGCCGCCGAAGGCGCCAGAACCAGGAACGCTGCTACAACTGCGAACAGGCAAGCTAGCAGATGCAGAATTCGATGCCGCATGGGATTCTTCTCCCCCCCATTGATGTGGTTGGAGGCCACGGTCCGGCCTCAACCTCCCCCGGAAAAACTACCCCTAGAGTGGAGCGGTTGTATACCAAGCCCCCGGACGGTGCAAGAAGAATTTCTCACGGGCCTTCGGCGGCACCACCGCGCCCCGGATAGGCGCTGCGGATGAGGGTGCGCTGCGACAGCGGCGCGTAGGCGAGCACGGGGATCAACACCAGCGCCACCACGAGCCCCGTGGCGCCCGTCCACAGCAGCGGCGCCAGCGCCCAGAGCTCGTCGAAGACGAACAGGACCGGGAACAGCCGCCGGTACTGCCGGCCTGTCTGGGGATGGTCCAGCCAGACGCTGGTGATGAGGTAGAGCCGCACGGCCACGCCGGTCAGCGCGAGGGCGACGAGCAGCGTCGCGGCCCAGTCTTCCCAGCCCACCCGCCGCAGCAGGCGCGCGCCCAGCACCTCGGCGGCGATTTCCACTCGGATCAGGGTGGCGGCATAGAGGGCCAGGTAGCCGACCTGAATGGCCACGAGGAAGCGTCGCGCCCGATCGCGCCCGATGGGCGCGACCCAGACGGAGGCGACGGCCGCTTCAGCGGCCGCGGCGCCTTCTTGGACGGGAGCGATGAACTGGTAACCCACGCGGGCGCGGGTGCGGATGTAGCGAGGGTTGTCGGGGTCGTCGCCCAGCGCCCGCCGCAGCGCGGTGACCGCCTGCACCAGGGCGTCGTCGGTCACGAAGGTGTCTTTCCACAGGGCTTCGACCAGCTCCTGCTTGGGCACGACCCGCTGCCGGTTGTCGATCAGGTAAGTCAGGACTTGAAAGGCCTTGGGAGGCAGGTCCAGTTCTTCGCCGGCCCGGCGCAGGCAGGCGGCCTCCCGGTCGAGCTCGAACTCTCCGAATTGACACCGCGAAGGCTTTTCGGCCACGGTTCGTTGTTTCGTCGCCGAAATTTCGTGACTCGCTCGTTACACGGGCGCGGCCCTGCCGTAGGCTGGTGCCGACTATAGCACACCAAACCGCCAACGAAGAGGTGAGCGCAATGAGGAACTCCAACGCAGTGCATGGCACAAGAGTATGGATGGCCGGTCTGGCCCTACTGGTCGGACTGGCGGCCTCCGTGCCGGCCCAAAGCCAGAACGACGCTCCGCCGCAGCCGGCGGGCCCCGAGGTGGTGCAACGCGTCGCCCCCTCGGTGGTCCTGATACTCGTGGGCGACGGCGGCGGGCGCCTCTCCCAGACCGGCACGGGGCTCGTGGTCCGTTCCGACGGCGTGCTGCTGACCGCCTATCACCTTATCGAGGACGCCCGCGAAGTCCAGGTGCGGCTGCAGAATGGCGAAACCTTTGACCGCGTGGAGCTGCTCGGGACCGACCCGCGCCGCGACATCGCCGCCCTGCGCATCTCGGCCACCGGGCTGCCCGTCCTGCCCGTGGTCGGCCTCGACAAAGTCGCCCCGGGCGAGCCCGTCTTTGTGGTTTCGCATCCGGAGGGCCTGGGCTGGAGCGCGTCGGAAGGCGTTTTGAGCGCCGTCCGCCCGGCCGATGAAGTGGCGGGCGCGGGCGAAGGCTACCGGCTGCTCCAGTTCACCGCTCCGGTCTCGCCCGGCTCGAGCGGCGGAGCTCTGGTGGACGCCCAGGGGCGCGTCCTCGGGATTGTGACCCGAGGCTCGGGCGGATGGAAGACGCAGAACCTGAACTTCGCCGTCCCTGTCGAAAGCGTTCTGGGACTGGCGGAGGGTGCCCAGCGGCTCCTGCTCGGTCCCGGAAGCGAACTGCAACCGCCCCAGCCGGCGCGCTCGCCCCGGGCCGTCGAGGCGGTAACGGCTGACCCTGCCGGGATCGCCCAGCGAGCGCGCACGCTCTACATCGCCTCCGGCTCTCTCTGGGTCGAGGAAGACGCGATGGCAAACGCGCTCGGCCAGCGGAAGGAAGTGAAGCAGTGGGGCCTGGTGCTGGTCAGCGACCGCCGCGCCGCCGACTTGATTCTCACAGTGGACCGGCCGGTCTTCACCTACGATTTCACCTACCAACTGGTGGACGCCAAGACCAGCATCATCCTGGCCAGCGGCAAAGTCATCGCCTTCGACGGCACCCGCGCCGCTCCGATGATTGCCAAGAAGTTCGTGGAGCAGTTCAAGAGCCTGCGGCCGCTGCCGGCCGTGGAGTCGGCGGAGAAAAAGCCAGCCCCGGCGGGAGAGGAGAAAAAATGAAGCAGCCCTTCGTTCTCGCAGCCGCTGTTCTCTTACTCCTCTTCCCGCTCGGCGGCGCCACAGAGGAAAACCCGCCGGTCGGCGCCGCCCGGCCGCGCACCCTCGTCATTTGCTTGGACGGGGTGGGGTATGACCTGGCGGTGGAGATGCACCGCCGCGGGGAGTTGCGGCACTTCCTGCCGCCCGCGCCGCTCATCACCAGCTTCCCGAGCGACACCAACCCGGGCCTGACCGAGATGCTGGCGCCTCTGGGAGCCCCGCCGGCCCGCGGGTATGAAGACCACTACTTCGACACCGCCCAGAACCGCGTGCGCGGCGGCGTCTTTCACCGCCTGACCCGCAAACATTTCATCGAAGGCACCTACCGGGCGCTGTTCCACTACCACCCGAACCCGGTACGGATGACGGCCGAGTACGCCGCCCCGGTGCTGGGCCCCTGGCTCAACGGCGTCATTTCGCTGGCGCGCATCCGGGAGGAGTTCAAGAAATCCCGCGAGCCGGTCTTCTTCGCCTATTTCGAAGCGAGCGACCTGGCCGCCCACATCAACGGCGCCTGGCTGGTGCGCCAGCAGGTGCGCGCCTTCGATGGCTGGGTGGGGAAGCTCCTGGCCGACCGCGAGCATCCTGTGCGCGTCATCCTCTTCTCCGACCACGGGAACGACCCGCGCAAGATGCGCGCGGCCGAGCTCGCGGGCGCGCTGCGGCGCGCCGGCTTCCGGTTGGGCGGGGCGATCAAGGACGAGCGCAGCGTCGTCCTGCCGCAGTTCGGGCTGGTCTCAACCGCGGTGCTCTACACCGCGCCGGGCCGCGAACCGGCGGTGGCCGAGGCGTTGCGCGGCGCCCGGGGCGTGGACTTCGCCGTCTACCGCCGCAACGATGCTCTGTATGTGGTCGGCCCCAAGGGCACGGCCCGCCTCGAGGCGCGCGAAGCCGACGGCACCCTCCGGCTGCGCTACCGGGCCGAGTCCGGCGACCCGCTGTTGCTCGAATGTATTCTCGCCGAGCTGACCGCGGCCGGCGAGGCCGACCCCGAGGGCTTCATCAGCGCCGACGCCTGGCTGCGCGCCACCGCCGAGCACATCTATCCCGACCCGCTGCGACGCTTGTGGGCGAGCTTCCACGGGCTGATGGCGCAGCCGGCGAGCGTCGTGGTCAGCCTGGAGGACGGCTACTACACCGGGAGCTGGCTGCTCGACGTCTTCGCGCCGCTCCAGGCCACCCACGGGAACCTCCGCCGGGCGCAGAGCCGCGGCGTGGTGATGTCGACCGACCTCGGCCTCTTCCTGCCTTACCGCGGCCCCTTCACCGGCGCGAACCTCCTGCCGCGCATCTTCGCCGTTCATTCCGGGTCGGTTCCAGCGCCGGCGCCGATGCTCGTGGCGCTCCCCGTCGAAGGAATGGCGCCAGCGCCCTTGAGTCCGTAGAATGAGCGCAGCCATGCGGCGGCTTTTTCTCCTGGCGCTTCTTTGCGCCGGGCTCCCCGGCGGGGCCCGCGCCGACGAGCCCGCTGATCCCATTCGCGCGGGCTACGAGCTTTTCTACCGGGGCGACCTGCGCGGCGCCTATGACCATTTCCGCGCGTTGGCGGAACGCGACCCGGACAATCTGGCCGCCGCCTACGGCGCGCTCTCGGCTGTCTATGTCCGCGACCAAGCCGAAGAAGCGCTTGAGGCGGAGTTCGACGAGCGCGCCGACGCCCTGCTTCGCCGCGCCGGCGCCCGCCTCGAGCGCAACCCCCAGGATGGCGAAGCTCTCTTCTACCTCGCCCAGACCCACGGCCTGCGCGCCGGCTACCGCTTCCAGCGGCAAAAGGATTTCTTCGGCGCCGTGCGCGACGCCACCAAGTCAAAACACTACAGCGAGGCCTACGTCCAGCTCGATCCCGGCCGCGCCGACGCCTACCTGGGGCTCGGGCTCTACAACTACTACGCCGACATCGCGCCGGCTTTTCTCAAGCTCTTGCGCGTACTGCTCTTCATCCCCGGCGGCGACCGCACCCTGGGCCTGGAGCAGCTCGAGCGCGCCGCCCGCGAGGGCGAACTGTGGGCGCCGCAGGCGAAGCTGGAGTTGATCCAAATCTACGGCTGGCTGGAAGGGCGGGTGGACGAGGCGGTGGGGCTGGCCGAAGCGCTGGCCCAGGCCTACCCCGAGAATCCCGAAATCGGCTTGCGCCTGGCGCGCCTCTACGCGGGCCCGGCGGTGGAAGACTACGGCGCGGCGGCCGAGCAACTCGAGCGCCTCCTCGCGCGCGCTGAAGCCCGCCATCCGCACTACCCCGCTGCCATCCGCTTCCAGGCCCTGCTGGCTCTGGCCGAAGTGCGCGCCCAGCAGTGGCGGTTGCAGGAAGCCATCACGCTGCTGGAAACGGTGATTGACTCGCGTCCCGCCGACCCGGCCTGGGCGCTGCCCCGCGCTTTGCTCGCCCGCGGACGCTACCGCGCCCTGCTCGACCAGTCCGACGCCGACGCTGACGCCCGGCGCGTGCTTGCCGAGCCCCGGTGGAAAGACAAGTGGCACGAGCCGGCGCGGCGGCAGCTCGAGTGGGCGGCGGCGCGGCGGGCGAGCGGCGAGGCGGCGCGTTACGCCGAGCTGGTTCCCGGCAACCGCCTGGTGGCGGAGGGTCGCGCGGAGCTGGCGGCGAAATTCTACAAGCAGCAGCAGCAGCTTCACCCCGACGACCCGCACGTCCGCTACCGGCTCGCCCGGCTGCGGTTCCTGCGCGGCGAGTGGGCGGAAGCCGAGGGCGAGTTTAGCCGCCTGGCGGACAAGCCGGGCTCTTCGCCCGACTGGCTGCGCGCCGGCGTCTTGCTGCACCTGGCGCGCCTGCACGATGTGCGCGGAGAGCGCGAGGCCGCGGTCAAGCTTTACCGGAAAGTGGCGGACGATTACGAAAGCGAAAGCGCGGCGCTGGCGGCCCGGCTCGGCCTGGTGACGCCGTACCGCCCGCCGGCGGCGCGCTCGGCCGCCCGCATAGACTCGCGCCCCGCAACCCGCTAGAATACCGGCGACGGGGCTGTAGCTCAGACTGGATAGAGCAGCGGTTTCCTAAACCGCGGGTCGGGGGTTCGAATCCCCCCAGCCCCCCATCCTTTCCAACAGCTTAGAGAGGCTGTTCATCCCGCGATTCCCTACTGTGGGGACTTTTGTGGGGACCCCCACTGTCCTTCGTACACGGCGAACGTCTGCTCTAGGTTGAACCGCTCAAGTTTCCTCAC
>MEKM01000101.1 GCA_001766965.1 Acidobacteria bacterium RIFCSPHIGHO2_01_FULL_67_28
CGCCGTTGTAGCGCCCGAGATAACAGGGGTCGTGGTAGGTGACGCGGCCGGCGAGCCGCCGCGCCGGGCGCAGCCGGCCGCTCGTGAGCAGCTCGGCCAGCAGCTCCGTGTAGTGGAGGATCCGGTGCCGGCCGTGGTTCAGGTTGTATTCGTTCTTGAGCGTGTTGTAGACGTGCGGGTCGGTCGAGAAGAGGTCATTGAACTTGGCCTGCTGGAGCGTCTGGGTGTTCTTCTCCCGCAGGACTTCGAACAGCCCCTCTTCGCCCACGCGCCGGGCGTCGTTGCCGGTGTTGCGCTCGGTTTCGTAGAGGATGCCGTAGTCGAGGTGCGCGGCGTGCAGCACGCGCGCCAGCGACCGGGTGATGCCTTGCAGGGCGGGGTGGTAGCAGGCGTACTCGCCCAGATACCACAGCCACTGCACCGGCTCCTGGCGGGCGTCCTTCGGCCGGAACTCGAGCCCTTGCGTCCAGACGGCGCGCTTGCGCTCCGATTGCCCGAAGGAGTTGCCGTAGCGGCCCAGGTTGACCAAGGCTTCGGTCAGCTTCTCGTCGGTCTCGCCGCGCTGCACCAGGGCGCGGCGCAATTGCACGATCACAGGCACGTGCTCGACGCCCACCGGGCAAATGTCCATGCACGCCATGCAGGTGGTGCACGACCACAAGGACTCTCTCTTGATGAGGCTGCCCGCCAGGGCCAGCCCGTCCAGGGCGGCCACGTGCGCTCCGAAGAGCACCTTCCGTCCGTCCACCTTCACGCGCTGCTGGTCGAGCCGCGCCCGCTCGGCGATGGCCAGGGCGTCGGCGTACTCGCGCAAGTCGAGAATCAAATCGCGCGGAGAAAAGGGCAGCTCGGAGAGCTGGGCCGGGCAGGTGGCGTGGCAGCGCCCGCAGCGCGTGCAGGCATCGAGGTCCAGCAGCTCCTTCCAGGTGAAATCCTCCAGCCGTTCGTAGCCGGGGGCGGCGGCGTCCACCGCGGGGGCGGGCAGGCGGCGGGCCGTGTCTTCGTCATGAAAGACGAGGTTGGCGAAATCGATGACGAGGTGAAACGCTTTGGAGTAAGGGATGTAAGCCACGAAACCCAGGGCCAGGAGGGCATGGCCCCACCAGACATAGAAGTGAGCCGGGTTCCCGCCCGTCACCCCCAGCCGCGCCACCCAACCGGCGGTGAGCCATCCCACCGGCGACCACGCCTCCTCGTAGGCGGGCCAGTCCCGGGAAATCCGCAGACCCTCTACGAGAAAGCCAGTCAGCGTCACGAAAAAGAGAAGCCCGAGAAAGATCCAGTCGTCCCAGATATACAGCGCGCGGTCGTAGCTCTCCGCCTCGGCATCGGCTCGGCGGTAATCAAGTTGAGGGAGGCGGAAGAATCCCCGCCGCACCGCCATCAGGATCAGGCCGACCAGGAGGGCCACCCCGAACAGGTCCAACAACAGCGAGTACCACAGGTAGAAATCGCCCTTCCAGAAGCGCCAGGCCGGGTGGAGCGGCCGGACCAGGTCGTAGTCAATGGTGAGGATGGCGGTGCCCAAGAAGAGGACAATGAACCCCCACATGATGGCCAGGTGGCCCAGGCCGGCGTAGAGGTCAGTGCGGGTCAAGGTGGCGTTGCGCGCCACCAGTTGCGCCGCGTGTACGATCCGCGCCGGCAAGCGGTCGAAGCGATTGACCGCCCGGCCGCGGCGGTACTTGCGGAGGCGCACGTACACACCCCAGCAGAAGACCAGGAGAGCCAGCACCGACAACACATAGAAAACCAGCTCCCAACCGAGACCCAGCCCGGCAAAGACTTCGCGCGTGGGCAGCTCAGGCGGCACGAGAGGCTTTCCTCCTCTTGATCTCCTCGGTCAACGCCGGCACGATGTCGAACAAGTCGGCGCACACCCCAAAATGGGCGATGGCGAAAATCGGCGCCCCTGGATCGGTGTTTACCGCGACAATCAGCTCGGAATTCCTCATCCCCTCCTGATGCTCGGGCGCCCCGCTGATGCCGAGGGCCAGGTAGAGCTTGGGCTTGACGCTGGCGCCGGACTTGCCCACCTGGCGGGAGAGCGGCAGCCAGCCCTGGTCAATCACCGGGCGCGACCCGCTGACGGCCCCGCCGAGCGCCGCCGCCAGCTCTTCGGCCAGGGCCAGGTTGTCCTGGTTTTGGATGCCACGGCCCACCGAGACCAGCACCGTCTGCTGGGTGATGTCCACGTCGCCCGCTTCCGGCTCCAAGTATTTCTTGAACTTCACCCGCGCCGCCTCCGCCAGCTCCACCGGGACCTCTTCGACCGCGGGCGCTTTTTCCCCGCGGCCTTTCTCCGCCGGGCGCGACCCGGGGAGGATGCCGAAGAGCGCCGGGGCGGCGCTGACCGCGGCGGTGGCCTCGACTTTGCCGCCGTAGAGCAGGCAGCGGGCTTGGAGCTTCCCATCGGCCGCGCGGACGTCCCGGCAGAAGTTCGCGCAGGGAAGCTCGAGCGCCGCCGGGAGCAAGCCGAGCACTTCCCAGGAGATGTTGGTCAGCGGCACGAGCAGGCAGCGCGGCTGCCGGGCTTTCACGAGTTGCGCCAGCGCGTAGGTGTAGGGCTCCAGCGCCGGCTCGGCCAACGCCGGGTGATCCACCAGCACGACGCTCTCCGCCGCGCCCAACTGCGGCGTCAAGGATTTCACCTGGTGGCCGAGCAGCACCGCCTGGAGCGGCACCCCCAACTCCGCCGCCAGCTCCCGCCCCAGCGCCAGCAGCTCATAGGTGGTTTCCGACACCTGACCCCGCCAGGTTTCCGCCAGTACCCAGACGTTTCCGGCCATGGCTTCGCCTCCCTAGAGCACGCCGCGCTCGAGCAGGATTCCGCAGAGCTTGCCGGCCGCTTCTGCGGGCGACCCGGTGAGCATTTCCGCGTGCCCGGCGGCTTCCGGCTTCGCCAGTTGCAGCACTTCGACCAGCGCCGCCGCCGGCGCGCCGGCGGCGGGCACGGTTTCGATCTTTTGCGTCTTCATGGCGGCGCGCACCTTGGCCACCGGGATGTAGCGCGGCGGCTTCTCCGCCGCCTGGATGCCGAGCACGGCGGGCAGCGTCATCTCGAACTCGCCCCGCACCCCGCCCGCGAATTCCTTCGTGACCGTGGCGCGGCCCGCGGCCTCGAGCTTCACCTGGGTCACCAAGCCCAAGTAGGGGAGCTGCAACTCATGCGCCAGGATGGCGGCCAGTTGTCCGTCCACGTCGTCAATCGCCTGGCAGCCGGCGAGGAGGAGGTCGGCCGGCAGGAAGCGGGGAAGAAGCTGCGCTAGGAGCTTGGCCGCGGCCCGGGTTGAGAAGTCGGACGTGAAACCGGTGATTTTCACCGCCCGGTCGGCGCCCTTGGCCAGGGCGGTAAAGAGCGCCTCATCCACTTCCGGCGCCTCCGGGGCGACGGCGACGACGGCGCCGCCGTGGCGCTCCTTGAGCAGGACGGCCTCCTCCAGGGCATGGGCGTCGCGCTCGTTGACGATGAGCCGCAGGAACTCGGCGTTCAGCGACTTCCCGTCCGGGGCCACCTCGAGTTCTTCGACGACGTCGGGCACCATCTTCAGCAGCACCACAATGTTCATGGCTGAACCTCCAGGGACTCGGCCAGCAGCTCCATGACGTCGCGCACCACCATCTTCTTGTCGTGACCGAGCACCTTCAGGGCGTCTTCGAAGCGCGAGATCTCGTAGTCGCAGGAGACCGCCAGCACGTCGGCGCCGGTGGCCACCGCTTCTTTCACGCGGCGCTCGGACAGCCGCTCGTAGCCCTTGGTCTTGTAATAGGTGTCGAGCCACATGCCGCCGCCACCCCCGCCGCAACAGATGGAGTTAACGCGGTTGTGGGTCATGTCGACGAGCTTGACGCCGGGGATGGCGGTGAGCAGGGCCCGCGGCTCGTCGTAGAAATTGTTGTGCCGCCCCAGGCAGCAGGAGTCCTGGTAGGTGACGGTGTAGTCGAGCCTGCGCTTCAGGAGCGGCCGCAGCTTCTCCAGGTGCCGGGCCACATAGGGGGTGGTGTGCTCGAGCGCATAGTTGAACCCGACGATGGGGTAGCGGATCTTGAAGGCGTCGTAGGCGTGCGGGCAGGAGGTGACGATGCGGTTGAACTTGTACTTGGAGAACACCGTCATGTTGTAGTCCATCAGGGTGTCGAACAGGCCCGGCTCCCAGGTGAGCCGGCCGCACTCCCCGGCGCACTTCTCCTCGTTGCCCAGGATGGCGAAGTCCACTCCCAGGGCGTGCATGACCCGGGCGGTGGCGCGGGCGTTGTCCTGCCCGCGCGGGTAGAAGGAGCAGTAACACTCGACGAACCACAGCACGTCCACCGGCCGCGGGTCGGTGGGGAGCTGGCGGATGGGCACGCCGGCCGTGGCCGTCCAGGCGGCGCGCTTGCGGGGCGACTCGCCCATGGGATTGCCATAGCGCAGTTTGTTTTCGAGCGCCTTCTGCAGCTCGGCGGGCAGCTCCGGGTGGCGGGCGAGGACCTGCTCTTTGGCGAGCGGCAAGAGCACACCGGTCAAATCAATCTGCCGGGGGCACTTGGCCTTGCAGGCGTAGCAGGCCACGCAGGCGAGCAGGCTGTCGTTGGTGAACACTTTTTCCACCAGGCCGGCGCGCAGCAGGGCGATGATGCGCCGGGGCGGATAGTCCATCTGCTCCCCATAGGGACAGGTGGCGACACAGGCGCCGCATTGCAGGCAGGTCAACACGCGGCGCCCCTCGGGCGTGTGGAAGAGGTTCTCCAGCGTGATCTCGCAGGGCGGTTCCATCGTCCTGGCGGCTGCTGTAGCCATCGCGGTTGCTCCTCCTCACACGGTGGATGTGGCCCGCGCCAGCCCCCGCTCGGCCAAACACGGCTCGACCGGCACCAGGCTGCGCTGCAAGCCCAGTTGTTTCGGCGGGAGGCCGAACGCCAGGCCGAGGATCTGGGTGAAATACAGGACCGGAATGTGGATGGGCTCGAGCTCGCGGGCAATCTGGTCCTGGAAGGCCTCCAGGTTGAACTGGCAGAGAGAGCAGACCACGCTGATGACGTCGGCCTGCCGCGCCCGGGCCTCGTGGAGCAGGGTGTGCACAAGATGGAGGCCGACTTCCGGCAGCGTGCCCTTCTGCGTGCCGCCGCAGCAGCGGGTCTTCAGGGAAAAATCCACCACGGTCGCTCCCGTGGCCGCCAGCAGCCGGTCCATGGCCTGGGGGTGATGCTGGTCGTCGAAGGTGGCGTAGGGCCGCACGATCTGGCAGCCGTAATAGGGCGCGACCCGCAGGCCGGTGAGCGGGCGCACGACCCGCCGGGCGATGGCTTCCGCTCCGACGTCGTGCGCCAGGACGTCGAGCGGGTGGCGCACCTTGACGCGGTCGCCGTAAGCGAGCCCCGCCGCGGTGAGCGCGCCGTGCACGACCCGCTTGATCCCCGGGTACTCGCGCATGTAGCGCTGGCACTTGTTCAGCACCAGGTAACAGCCGCTGCAGGGCGTAATCAGGTCGCCGGGGAGGCGCTCGGCCAGAGCCAGGTTGCGCGCCGCCAGGGCGAAGGCCTGGAGCTGGTCGACCGACATATAGGCGGTGGCGCCGCAGCAGTTCCAGTCTTCAAGCATCTCCAGCTCGACCCCCAGCGCCTGGAAGACGGCGAGCAGCGACTCCTCGTAGGCGCGCGCCGTGCCCCGCAGGGAGCAGCCCGGATAGTAGGTGTACTTCATGCTGCCAGCTCCTTGCGCCCGGCTTCCACCGCGTCCAGCAGGGCGGCGATTTCTTTCCGCCGCTCCACGCTTTCGGCGCGCAGGCGGAAACGCCCCGTGCGCAGCAGACGGAGCCCCAGCCGCCACATCCGCAGCAGGCGCCACCGCGAGGTGCGGAGGAAGACGCGGAGGACGAGCCGGATTTCCGTCACCCGCCCGGTGCGGCGCACCATGCGGGTGAACTCCTGCGCCAGCACCGGGATGGCGAAGCCCCTGGGGTAGGCGCCTTCCTGGATGGCCCGCCGCTTCAGGGCGTACATGATCTCCGAGGCCCTGATGGCGCGGGGGCACTCCACCATGCAGGCGTAGCAGCTGGTGCAGAGCCAGATGGTCAGGCTGCTCAACACGTCCTTCTTGAAGCCTTCCCGCGCCATGTGCATCAGGCGCCGCGGGGTGTAGTCCATGTAGGGCGCCAGGGGACAACTGGCGCTGCACAGCCCGCACTGCATGCAGCTCCGAATGCGTTCGCTGCCGGCGAAGTGCGTCACCCACTGCGCGAACTCGGGGTCGCGCTCGGATTCCCAGCGGAGGATAGGCGCCGACGCCATGCCAGGCCTCCTTCCTCACCGCTCCCGCCCGGGGGCGTAAAAGCAGGCCCAGCCCTGCGCCCGCAGCGGGCACTGCTCGCGGAAGTAAATCCCGCAGCGGTG
>MEKM01000102.1 GCA_001766965.1 Acidobacteria bacterium RIFCSPHIGHO2_01_FULL_67_28
GATCTCTTTTTCGGCAATGTCGAAGTTCGCGTGGACGTGCTGGACGTCCTCGTGCTCTTCCAAGGCATCGAGGAGCCGCACCATGTGTTGGGCGGAACCGCCTTCCAGGTGGACGGTGTTCTGGGGCAGCATGGTGACTTCGGCGGTGGCGGGCTCGAGCTGGCGCGCCAGCAGGGCGGACTTCACCGCCTCCAGATTCTCCGGCGGGGTCACGATTTCCCACGTCGTGCCGTCGTCCCGCAGGTCCTCGGCCCCGGCGTCGAGCACCAGGCCCATCAACGTCTCTTCGTCCACTTTTTCCTTCGGCAGCGTGAGCTGGCCCTTCTTGTGGAACATCCAGGCCACGCAGCCGCTCTCCCCCAGATTCCCGCCCCACTTGGAGAATAAGTGCCGCAGCTCGTTGACCGTGCGCACGCGGTTGTCGGTGGTCACGTCCACCAGCACCGCCACGCCCCCGGGGCCGTAGCCTTCGAAGACTATTTGTTCGAAGGTCATGCCCGCCATCTGCCCCGTGCCCCGGGCGATGGCCCGGTCGATGTTTTCGTTCGGCATGTTTTCGGCCTTGGCCGCGGCGATGGCGGCGCGCAGGCGCGGGTTGGCGTCGGCGTCGCCCCCGCCCATCTTGGCCGCGATGGTCACATCTTTGATCAAGCGGCTGAATATTCGCCCGCGCTTGGCGTCGGTGGCGGCTTTCTTATGCTTGATGGTGGCCCATTTGGAGTGGCCGGACATCGCACACCTTCCCTTTCCGCTTCTAGCCTAGCACAGGAGAAAACTCCTGCCTAGCCGCCGGTCAGGCGCCGAGGTAGCGGGCGTAGAGGGAGCGGGCGAGGGCGGAGTCGGTGGTGCCGCCGATGATGGCGCGGCCGTCGGCGAAAACGGTCAGCTCGTAGGGAGGCACGCGCAGGCGCAGCAAGTAGTCGTTGTGGCGCACCTCGCCATGCGCCGCCAGGCGACGCCCGAGCTGCTCCAAGTCGAGCCGCCGGCCGCGCTCGTGGATCTGGACCGAGTTCCGCCCGCACAGCGTGATCTGCGGGCGGCCTTGCCCTGCCAGGTGGACAAATTCCCTCCGGGCGCAGGTGCGGCAGTCGGGACGCGGCCGAGGCAGGGGCGAAGCGTGGAATTCATTGCGCCAGAGGTCGCCCCGGTGCAGCCGCGCCGCCTCGGCCGTCCAACTTCCGACGAGCAACTGCAGCGCCTGGCTCACCTGCAAGGCCGCCACCCAGCTCACCGCGGGGTTGATGACGCCGACGGTGTCGCAGGTTTCCTCCAAGCCCGCCCCTCCCTGCCCTTCGAGCAGGCAGGTGAAGCAGGCGCTCTGGCCGGGGACGATGGGCATGGTCACCCCGTAGCTTCCGACCACCGCTCCATAGACCCACGGCCGCCCGTGCTTGACGGCCACGTCGTTCACAAGCCCGCGGGTCTCGAAGTTGTCCGTGCCGTCCAGGATCAAGTCGAAGCCGGCCAGCAGCTCTTCGGCGTTCTCCGGCACCAGGTCGGCGACAATGCCTTCGACACGAATCGCGGAATTGATCTGCTGCAGCTTGCGCTCGGCCGCCACCGCCTTGGGCAGGGCTTCGCGGGCATCGGCCTCGTCGAAGAGCATCTGCCGCTGCAGGTTCGACTCTTCGACGAAGTCGCGGTCAATGACGCGCAGCCGGCCGACGCCGGCGCGGGCGAGCGCGCCCGCCTGCGCCGAGCCCAGGGCCCCGCAGCCGACGATGACTACGCCGGCGCCGCCCAGCCGGCGCTGCCCGGCTTCCCCGATGCCGGCGAACAGCACCTGGCGCGAGTACTTGTTCCAGTCGTCTTTCCCGGCCATGCTGATTCCATTATAGCGGCGGAACCTCCCGCGAGTGCGCCGGTGCTATAATCAGCGGGGGATGCGATGAGCAAGGCCCAGGCGGATTTGTCGCTGCACCGGGCCCTGATGGTCGAGTGGCAGCTGCGCCGCCGGGAGATCCACGACCCGCGCGTGCTCGACGCTTTCCTGGAAGTCCCCCGGCACGAATTCGTCCTCCCCGAGCACCTGGCCGAAGCCTACGAGGACCATCCGCTGCCCATCGGCGAAGGGCAGACCATCTCACAGCCCTACATGGTGGCGGTGATGACGGAAGCCCTGGGGCTGGCGGGCAACGAGCGCGTGCTCGAGGTGGGCACGGGCTCGGGCTACCAGACCGCCATCCTGGCCCGGCTGGCCCGCCACGTCTACACCATCGAGCGCTTCGCCTCGTTGAGCGCTCGGGCGCAGGAGCGGTTGGAACGGCTGGGGGTGCGGAACGCCACCTGCCTGGTCGGTGACGGCAGCCAGGGCTATGCGGCGGCGGCTCCCTTCGACGCCATTGTGGTCACCGCGGCGGCTCCGGCCGTGCCCCAAGCCTTGCTCGACCAGCTGGCGGACGGCGGACGCCTGGTGATTCCCGTGGGCGACATCAACTCGCAGGAGCTGCTGCTGGTCGAGAAGCGCGACGCCGAGATGGAGCAGAGGACCATCAACTACTGCCGCTTCGTTCCTCTGACCGGCAAGTACGGCTGGGGCGGCTCCCACACGCTGTAGACCGTCAGCCGCGCCCAGCCAGCGCGAAAGCTTTGCGACAAACCGCGCGGGCCTTTTCGCTCAAGGCGTAGCGGTCGAACTCCTCCGGCGTCGCCCAGGCCACGGCCTGGACGTCGGAGCCGGGCCGGGCCGAGCCTTCGACCGGCTCGCAGAGGTAGTCGAGCAGGACGTAGTGGTAGCGCGGTCGGCCGGAATCATCGCGGATGATCCGCTCGAAAGCTTCCACCAACTTCACTACGCGCACCGTGAGCCCGGTTTCTTCCTTGAGCTCGCGCACCACAGCCTCTTCGAGAGTTTCTCCCAGCTCCACCGCCCCGCCTGGGAGCGACCACTGCCCGGCAAGCGGCTCGCTGGCCCGCTGCACCAGCAGCACGCGGGTGTCGCGGATCACCACTCCGCCCACACCCACCATCGGCCGCTCCGGGTATTCGCGCCGCCCGGCCATCTAGCGCACCATCCGTTCCACCACCTCATAGTAGACCCGCAGGCCGCGGCGCACGTTTTCGAGCGACACCCGCTCGTTGTCGCCGTGCACGCTGGCCTGCTCCTCCCGGGTCAGGAAGAACGGCTCGAAGCCGTAGCAGATAATCCCCAGCCGGCGGAACAGCCCGCTTTCCGTGTAGCCGCTCAACATCCGCGTGGTGACCGGCACGCCCGGGAAGTGCTTGCCCGCCACCGTCTCGATGGCGCGAAACAATTCGGTATCGATGGGGGAAGCAATCGCCTGGCGGAAGGGCTCCTGGATGGGTTCGATCTCGATGGTGTCGTCGGCCAGCACGGCGCGGAGTTGCCGGAGGAACTCCTGCGGGTCCTCGCCGGGCAGCAAGCGCACGTCGAGCTCCCCCACCGCCTCTCCGGGAATCACGTTCGTCTGCGGCGAGCCCCGCAGCACGGTGAGCGACACCGTGTTCCGCAGCATGAAGTTCATCACCGGGTCGCGGGTGAGCGAGCCCCGGAACTCAGGGTCGGCGAGCGACTCCCGCAGCCGGCGGAACTTCTCCGCCCGCGCGGGGGGCTCCTGGTCGGCGACGTCGCGGAAAAACTTCTCCACGCCCGGCAGCACCTGGAGGGGTGTCTCCCAGTCCACCACACGCGCCAGGGCGCGCACCAGCCGGTGCGGGGGCGCATCCGTCATCGGCCGCGAACCGTGGCCCGGAGCGCCGCGGGCGCGGAGGCGCAGCCAGAAGGGCACTTTCTCGGCGTTGTCGACGCCGAGGTAGCGGAGGCGGCCGTTCTCGACCAGGTTGGAGCCGCCTTCGGTGAGCAAATATTCGGCGGCGGCCAGCAGGTCGCGCTGGTTGTCGACGAGCCACTCGGCGCCTTTCATGGCCACCTCTTCGTCGGAGGTGGCCACAAAGAGCACATCGCGGCGCAAGGGGACGCCCTCGCGCTTCAGCATCACCAGCACCATGGCCTGCGTCAGGCCCAGGCCTTTCATATCCAGAGCGCCGCGCCCGTAGAGGTCGCCGGCGACCACCGCCCCGGAAAAGGGCCCTTCCCGCCAACGCGCGGGATCAGAGCTGACCACGTCCATGTGGTTGAGCAGGATGAGCGGCCGCTTCGAGCCGTCGCCCTTCAGGCGCGCCACCAGGTTGGCCCGGCCGGGGGCGAATTCGTAGACTTCGACCGGGATGCCCTCCGCCATGAACCACTCCTCGAAAAACCGGGCCGCCGTCAGCTCGTTGCCGGGCGGGTTGGTGGTGTTGAGTTGCAGATAGCGAGCGAGCCGGGCGACCGCCATGTCTTCGTATGTCTTCCAGTCGATGTCCTGGGCAACGGCACCCGGGGGAACCAGCAGGCCGGCGAGCAACAGCAGGAGCAGGCAGCGCATCCTTCACCTCGTGGCGAGAATCGCGTATCGAAGAATCCTCTGGACAGCCTCCAAAAGAGGCGTGCACTATAATACCCAACACAGGGGGAAATCATCGGGGGGAGGTGCCCCGTGGCCAAGTGTCCCGAGTGCGGCGCCCTGATTGACCTCGAAGAGGATGAGGTGGAGGAAGGCGAAACCTTCCCCTGCCCCGAGTGCGCGGTGGATTTGGAAGTGGTCAACATCCACCCCCTGGAGCTGGACGCCATCGGCGAGGAAGAAGAAGAGGACGAGGCGGCCGAAGGCGAAGACGAGGATGAGCTCGAAGAAGAAGAGGAAGATGAGGCGGACTAGTGAGTGACTTGCTCCTCCACAGGCGCCCGTTGACGGCTTTTGTCACCCTCGCCCTCATCTTTCTGATCGCCCCGCGGGCGGGATTCGCCGCTGCGACTGCGGACAAGGACAAAGACAAGCCCCACGCCTTGCTGGCCGTCGGCGTCTTTACCGCGGACGGGTTTGCCCTCCCCGGTGTCCCGGTGAGCGTGAAACGCAAGGACGAGCGGAAGGCGAAGTGGCAGGGCCGCACCGACCGCCGCGGCGAGCTGGCCTTGCGGCTGCCGGCGGGCCGCGGCACTTACGAGGTCACGACCGAAAGCAAGGAGCACGAGAACCAGACGCAGACGGTCGAGGCCTACGGCGAGGAGCGGATGGACGTGGTTTTCCGGCTGACGCCGCGCCGGAATAGTCGGGAGGAATGATGCGCGCGAGACAGACACGACAGGCACTCGCCGGTCTGCTGCTGGGCGCGGCGCTCTTCGTGAGCGTCTTGCCGGTTGCGGCCCAGCAGGCCTCCAAGCGCCTTATCCTCGGCCAGGTGCTCGATCCCAAGAGTAAAGCTGCCGCTTCAGCCATCGTCTATCTGAAGAACTCAACCACCAAAGAACAGCTGACCGTCGTCACCAACAAGGACGGCCGCTACCAGTTCACCGCGCTCGACATGAAGGAGGACTACGAGATTTACGCCGAGTCGGGCGAGCTCAAGTCGCGCCTCCGCAAGGTCTCCCAGTTCGATACCCGCGACCGCATCGTCATCAACCTCACCCTGCAAGCGGCGGAAGAGTCCAAGAAGGAAGCACCGAAGGAAGAAGAAAAGAAGGGCTAACTAGGTAGATTCCATCGCTACATGTGACCCGCAATCGTCACACGATGGACAGTATGTTTCCCCACCTTTAACACAAATCTTCTGGGTACTGCCAAGTCAATCTCTGCTCCTGGATGGTCGATCTTTGTCCCTTCCATCTCAACAGCTCCCTGCTTAATTAGCCGCTCAGCTTCTGTCCGAGAGACGTTCGCAACGCTCGCTACAACATGAGCCAGCTTCACCCGAGTAGTCCCCGGAATCAAGAGCGTTTTATAGAGTCCGATTGTGACAACCTTCTCAGCTGCCAATTCGGGAGCTTCACGGCGCTGGAATACCCGCCTGAATTCTTCTTCCGCGCTGCTCGCCTCACGGGAACTATGAAACTCCGACACCAGCCAGCGTGCTAGATTCGCTTTGAGTTGCATCGGGTGTTCCGTTCCCAGTTGCACGCCCTTGCGCCACTCAGTGAGTTCGTCGGCGGGAACATCAGTCAGCAGCTCGTAGTAGGTCCACATCAGGTCGTCGGAGATGGACATCAGCTTGCCGTACATCTCGGCGGGCGGCTCGGTGATGCCGACGTAGTTGCCGGTGCTCTTGCTCATCCGCTGCACGCCGTCGAGTCCCACCAGCAGCGGCGTGAGCACGGCAATCTGCGCCGGCTGGTCGTAGGCGCGCTGGATTTCGCGGCCGACCAGCAGGTTGAACTTCTGGTCGGTGCCGCCCAGCTCGACGTCGGCCCGGAGCGCCACCGAGTCGTACGCTTGCATCATGGGATAGAGCAGCTCGTGGAGAGCGATGGGCTGCTGGGATTTCAGGCGCGTGGAAAAATCTTCGCGCTCGATGAGCCGCGCCAGCGTGTAGTGCGAGCACAGCCGCACCAGGTCTTCCCCGCTGAACTTCGCCAACCATTCGGAGTTCAAGCGGATTTCGGTCTTTGCCGGGTCGAGAATCTTGAAGACCTGCTGCTTGTAAGTCTCGGCGTTGGCGAGCACCTCGTCGCGGGTGAGCGCCGGGCGAGTGGCGGAGCGGCCCGACGGGTCGCCGATCATGCCGGTGAAGTCGCCGATGAGGAAGATGGCGGTGTGGCCTAAGTCCTGGAAATGCTTTAACTTACG
>MEKM01000103.1 GCA_001766965.1 Acidobacteria bacterium RIFCSPHIGHO2_01_FULL_67_28
ATGGTGGTCACCTGCAGCCCCGCGGTGGCCAGGGCGCGGATGGCCGACTCGCGGCCCGAGCCCGGCCCCTTCACCCGCACTTCCACCGTGCGCATCCCCACCTCGCGGGCCCGGCTGGCCGCCGCCCCGGCCGCCTGTCCGGCGGCGAAGGGCGTGCCTTTGCGCGAGCCCTTGAAGCCGACGGCCCCGCAGCTCGACCAGGCCACCACGTTGCCGTTCACGTCGGTCACCGTCACCAGCGTGTTGTTGAACGACGCCTGGATGTGCACGATGCCCGCCGGCACGTGCTTCTTCTCGCGCTTCTTGCGGAATTCTTTCTTGCGCGCCGGCTTGGCGGTCGGCTGGGCGGCCGCCTGGGCTTTGTCTTCTTTGGGCGCTTTGGCCACGCGGTTTCTCCTTTACCCCTTCTTGCCCACCACTTTCTTCTTCAAGGCCACCGTCTGGCGCCGCGGGCCTTTGCGGGTGCGGGCGTTGGTGTGGGTGCGCTGGCCGCGGACGGGGAGGCCGCGGCGGTGGCGCTGGCCGCGGTAGCAGCCGATCTCGATGAGGCGCTTGATGTTCATCGAGATTTCCTTGCGCAGGTCGCCCTCGACCCCGCCCTGCTCCTCGATGGTCTGGCGGATGCGGGTGACCTCGTCCTCGGTCAGGTCCTTCACTTTCTTAAGCGGCTCCACCGCCGCCCGCGCCAGAATCGTGTGCGAGCGGGTCTGCCCGATGCCGTAGATGCGGGTCAGCCCGATCCAGACGTTCTTCTGCGGGGGCAGGTCCACGCCGGCGATGCGCGCCATCGGTTGCTCTCCTTATCCTTGCCGCTGCTTGTGCTTGGGATTCGAGCAGATCACCCGCACCGCGCCGCGGCGGCGGATGATCTTGCACTTGTCGCAAATCTTTTTCACCGACGAGCGTACCTTCATCGTCTTCCTCTACTTGAACCGGTAGGTGATGCGGCCCCGGCTCAAGTCGTAGGGCGACAGCTCTACCTGCACGCGGTCGCCCGGCAGGATGCGGATGAAGTGCTTGCGCATCCGGCCGGAGATGTGAGCCAGGACCTTGTGTTTGTTCTCCAGCTCCACGCGAAACATGGCGTTCGGCAAGGTTTCCAGCACCGTGCCGGTGACTTCAATCGCGTCTTCCTTCGGCATAAACTCCTTGGTGACTCCGCCTCAGGGCTCGGTCAGAATCCAGGGCCCGTTCTGCGTCACCGCCACGCAGTGCTCGAAGTGCGCGGCGTTGCTGCCGTCGGCCGTGACCGCCGTCCAGCGGTCGGGCCGGATGGTGACGGCGGGCGCGCCGGCGGTCACCATGGGCTCCAGCGCCAGCACCATGCCGGGCTCGAGCCGCGGCCCCCGGCCCTTGGCCGGGGTCACGTAGTTCGGAACCTGCGGCTCCTCGTGCAGCGCCGTGCCGATGCCGTGGCCCACGAACTCCCGCACCACGCCGAAGCCGGCGGCTTCGACGTGCTGCTGGACGGCCTCGGAGATGTCCGCCAGGTGGCGCCCCGGGCACATGGCGGCGACGGCCTTGTCCAGCGCTTCCCGCGTCACCCGCAGGAGCCGCTCCGCCTCGGGACTCACCGGCGCCAGCGCCACCGTGGTGGCGGCGTCGGCGAAGAACCCGTCCAGCTTCACGCCCACGTCAATCGAAACCAGGTCGCCTCCCTGGAGCTTGCGCTCCGAGGGGATGCCGTGCACTACTTCTTCGTTCACCGAGGTGCACAGCACGCAGGGATACCCGTGGTACCCCTTGAAGGCCGGCGCGGCGCCGGCGGCGGCGATGGCTTTGTCGGCCACGGCTTCGAGCTCGAGTGTCGCCACCCCCGGGGCCACCCGGGCGACCACCGCCTGGAGCACCTGGGCCACCACGCGCCCGGCGGCGCGCATCTTTTCCAGCTCGGCGGCCGACTTGCACACGATCATGCCGCCTTCTCCAGGAGCTGGATGAGCCGCCCGGTCAGCGCCTCGGGCGATTCGTCGCCGTTGACGCCCACGAGCGCCTTCCGATGCCGATAAAACTCGATGAGCGGCTTGGTCTTGCGCTCGTATTCGTTCAACCGCTCCCGCACCACATCTTCCCGGTCATCGGCGCGCTCGGTGAGTTCGCCGGCGTCGCGGTCGCACCGGCCCTCCTGCTGCGGGGGCCGCTCGTAAATGTTGTAAATCTCGCCGCAGACGGCACACGTACGGCGTCCGGTGAGCCGCCGAATCAAACTAGTATAACTGACCTCGAGGTTCACCGCAAGCGGCCCCGGGAAGCCGGCCTCGGCCAGCAGCGTCTCCAGCCGCTCGGCCTGGGGCACGGTGCGCGGGAAGCCGTCGAGCAGGAAGCCGCCGGCGCAGTCGGGCCGGCGGATGCGCTCGGCCACCATCCCGGAGACGATGTCGTCGCTCACCAGCTCGCCGCGCTCCATCACCGCCTTGGCTTGGCGGCCGAGCGCGGAGCTGCGGGCGACGTGGTCGCGGAACATGTCGCCGGTCGAAATCTGGGGCACGCCGAAGTGCGCGGCGACGGCGCGGGCCTGGGTGCCTTTGCCGGCGCCGGGCGGGCCCAAGAAGAGGAGCGGGCGAGCGAGCTTCTTGGCCGGCATCCGCTAAGTTCTCCGTCCGCGGATGCGTCCGCGGGTGGTGAAGCCCTCGTAGTGGCGCATGGTGAGCTGGGCCTCGATCTGGTTCACCGTGTCCATGGCCACGCCCACCACGATGAGCAGGGAAGTGCCGCCGAAGTAGAACTGCACACCCAGGCCTTCCAGCAGCCAGCGGGGGAAGTGGGTGTCCACGAACTGGCCGGCAGCGCCCGGCAGGTGATGGAGGTGGATGCCGGAAATCATCCATTCCGGGATGATGGAAATCAGCGCCAGGTAGATCCCGCCGAGGAAAGTCAGCCGGGTCAGGATGGTGTTCACGTACTCGGAGGTGTGCCGCCCCGGGCGGATGCCGGGGATGAACCCGCCCCACTTGCGCATGTTGTCGGCCAGCTCGTCGGGGTTGAAGATGATGGAGACGTAGAAGTAGCAGAAGAAGATGATGCCGACGATATAGAGGAGGGTGTAGAGGGGCTCGCCCCAGGCGAGCCTCCGGGTCATCTCGGTGAGGTAGCGGTTCTGCGGAAACATGGCCGCTATGGTTTGCGGGATGGTGAGCACGGAGCTGGCGAAGATGACGGGGATGACGCCGCCGGTGTTCACCCGGATGGGGAGGTAGGTCATGGCCCCGCCCATCAGCCGCCGACCCACGACGCGCTTGGCGTACTGCACGGGGATGCGCCGCTGCGCGCCTTCCACCCAGACGATGATTCCCACGACAGCCAGCATGAGCGCGAGGAGGGCGATGATGTGGTGCAGTTGCCACTGACCGGACTGCTGGTGGCCGTACACTTCCGTGACGGCGCGGGGCAGGCCGACGACGATGCCGGCGAAGATGATGAGCGACATCCCGTTGCCGATGCCGCGGTCGGAAATCTGCTCGCCCAGCCACATGATGAAGATGGTGCCGGTGGTGAGCGTCAGCACGGTCATCAGGATGAAGCCGAGGCCCGGATTCAGAACCAGCTGGACGCCGCTGGCGGCCGACTGCCGCATCAGGGTGGCCGCGATCATGGTGGCCTGGATGGCCGCCAGCAGCACCGTGAGGTAGCGCGTGTACTGGGTAATCTTGCGACGGCCCAGCTCGCCCTCCTTTTGCAGCCGCTCGAGGTAGGGCCACACCACGGTGAGCAATTGCAGAATGATGGAAGCGGTGATGTAGGGCATGATGCCCAGGGCGAAGACGGTCATCTGACGGAAGTTGCCGCCGGAGAACATGTCAATCAGCCCGAGCCAGGTGCCGGCGTACTGCTCGAAGAGCTGGGCCAGGGCCTCGGTGTTGATGCCGGGCGTGGGCACGTGCGCGCCCAGGCGGTAGACCGCCAGCAGCCCCAGCGTAAACAGGAGGCGCTTCCGCAGGTCGGGGATGCGGAAGATGTTGCGGATGGCTTCGAGGATCTTCATCTATTACTACGCGCCCGATTCGGGCGCGCGGGGCTGCTCTCCCGCTTGCCCAGAGCCCTCGATCGTCCGAGGGCGAAGGGCGGCGGGAGCCGGCGGAACCGCGGGGCCGAGCACTTCGACCTTCCCGCCGGCCTTCTCGATCTTTTCCTTGGCGCTGGCGCTGAAGGCGTGGGCGGCCACGGTGAGCTTCACCTTCAGCTCGCCGTCGCCGAGAATCTTCACCGGCAGGGGCCGGCGCACCAGGCCGCGGGCGCGCAGCTCCTCGGGGGTGACGCGGGCGCCGGCGGCAAACCCGTTCAGCTCGGCCACGTTCACCACCTCGTGCCCGGTGCGGAAGATGTTGGTGAAGCCGCGCTTGGGCAGCCGGCGGTGGAGCGGCATCTGGCCGCCCTCGAACCCCGGGCGGCGCCGCCGTCCGCTGCGCGAAAGCTGTCCCTTGTTGCCGCGCCCGGCGGTCTTCGACTTGCGCGCGCCGATGCCGCGGCCCACGCGTTGCGGCTTCTTGCGGCTGCCGCGCGGCGGGCTCAACTGGTGCAGCTCAACCATGCCTTACTCCTCGACCACCGTGACCAGGTGGCGAATCTTGTGGACCATGCCGCGCACCGTGGGCGTGTCCGCCCGCTCCACCACGTGGCGCAGCCGCCGCAGGCCCAGGCCGCGCACGGTGGCGCGCTGGTCTTCCGTGCAGCCGATCCAACTCTTCACCCACTGGATGCGGATCTTGTCGCTCTTGCGCTTCGTCATGGGCTAGAGCTCCTGGACGTTCTTGCCGCGCAGGGCGGCGACGGCTTCCCGGCTCTTCAATTGCAGCAGGCCGTCCAGCGTGGCCTTGACCACGTTGTGCGCGTTGGTGTTGCCGATGGCCTTGGTGAAGACGTTCCGGATGCCGACCGCTTCCATCACCGGACGCACCGGCCCGCCGGCGATGATGCCCGTGCCTTCCGGGGCCGGCTTCAAGAGCACCTGGCTGGCCGAGTAGCGGCCCATCACCAGGTGCGGGATGGTGGGCGGCGTGAGGTGGATCTTCAGCAGGTTCTTCTTGGCCAGCTCGATGCCCTTGCGGATGGCCATGGGGACTTCGCGGGCCTTGCCCAGGCCGTAGCCGATGGTGCCGGCGCCGTCGCCCACCACCACCAGGGCGGAGAAGCTCAAGTTCTTCCCGCCTTTCACCACCTTGGTGACGCGGTTGACCGCCACCACGTGCTCCTTCAAGTTCAGACTGCTGGCGTCAATGGGTTTTTGGAGTCGCACTTTCTCCTCGAATCGAGCCTTGCTCATAAAGTTAGAATTGCAAACCCGCCTCTCGGGCGGCCTCGGCCAGCGCCTTGACCCGCCCGTGGTATTTGTAGCCCCCGCGGTCGAAGACCACCTGGGTGAGGCCCGCCTGGCGGGCGCGCTCCCCGAGCGCCTTGCCCACCGCCTTGGCGGCGGCCGCATTGCCGCCGTAGGCGAGCGCGGCCCGCAGCTGCTTGTCGCGCGAAGAGGCCGAGACCAGCGTGCGTCCCGCCGCGTCGTCCACGATCTGCGCGTAGATGTGCTGGTGAGAGCGGAAGACGCTCAAGCGCGGCCGCGCCGGCCTGCCCTCCACCCGCTGGCGCAGCCGGCGGTGAATGCGCTCGCGGTGCTCGGCGCGGGTGATCTTGGCCACCGGCTTGCGCGCGCGTCCGACGTGGGCTCGAGGGGCTCGCATGGCTACTTGGTCGCGGTGGCGGCGGCCTTGCCGGCTTTCTTGCGCAGCAGCTCGCCCACGAACCGGATTCCTTTCTGCTTGTAGGGGTCGGGCGGGCGCAAGGAGCGGATCTCCTTGGCTACCTGCCCCACCAGCTGCTTGTCAATCCCGCTCACCGTCACCCGGGTCTGTTTCTCCACGCTCATCTGGATGCCGTCGGGGATGGGGTACTCGACCGGCTGGGAGTAGCCCAGCGAGAAGAGCGCCTTCTTGCCCTGCACTTCCGCCTTGTAGCCCACGCCGACGATTTCAAGCTCCTTCGAGTAGCCCTGGGTGACGCCCCGGATGGCGTTGGCGGCCAGCGCCCGCGCCAGGCCCCAGGTGGCCTTGTCGGAGTGCGTCAGCCGGTCGAGCTCCTCCTTGCGCACCTCGGCGGCCGGCATCGTCTGCGGGCGGACCAGCAGTTGGTTGCCTTCCTGGCGGAACTCGAGGCCGCGGGGCACGGGGGTCGCCAGCCGCCCCTTGGGGCCTTGCACTTCCACTGCCTGGGCGGAGATCTTCACCGTCACCCCCGCCGGCACTTCAATGGCTTTGCGCCCGATGCGCGACATTGCCGCTACCAGACCTCGCACAAGATTTCGCCGCCCACGCCGTGCCGGCGCGCCTGCCGGCCGCTCATGATGCCCTGGGGCGTGGTCACCACGTTGATTCCCAGCCCGCCGACCACCGGCTTGATTTCCGTCCGGGCGCGGTAGACCCGCCGGCCGGGTTTCGACACCCGCCGCAGCCCGCTGATGACGCTCTGCTTGTTGGGCCCGTACTTGAGGTAGAGGCGCAGCACTTTGCGCTTGTTCTCCTCGATGACCTTGTAGGCGGCCAGGAACCCCTCTTCCTTCAGCACCCGGGCGATCTCGCCCTTGATGCGCGAGGCGGGGATGTCCACCTTCGGGTGCCGCGCCCGCAGGGCGTTGCGCACCGAGGTCAGCATGTCGGCGATCGGATCGGTTGAAGCTCCCATAGTCGTCCTCTACCAGCTCGCTTTCACGACGCCGGGGATTTCCCCCCGCAGCGCCCGCAGCCGGAAGCAGATGCGGCAAAGCTGGAACTTGCGCAGATAGCCGCGCGGCCGGCCGCAGAGGCGGCAGCGGTTGCGGCGGCGGATCTTGTACTTCGGCGTCCGCCGGGCTTTCACTTCCTGCGAGGTGGTGGCCAAGTCTCCTCCTTCGGTTAGTCGCGCAAGGGCAGGCCCAGCTGCTTGAGCAGCGCCCGCGCCTCTTCGTCGGTCCGGGCGGTGGTGACGAAGGTGATGTTCATCCCGCGCACTTTGTCCACCCGGGCGTAGTCCACCTCCGGGAAGACCAGCTGGTCGCGCAGCCCCAGGGTGTAGTTGCCGCGGCCATCGAACGACTTGCTCGACAGCCCCTTGAAGTCGCG
>MEKM01000104.1:0-3711 GCA_001766965.1 Acidobacteria bacterium RIFCSPHIGHO2_01_FULL_67_28
GACGTTGAACTTCTCCACGTCGAAGGGAATCTTGCCGACCGCCTGGGTGGCGTCGGTGTGGAAGAGGACCTTGTGCTCCTTGGCGATGCGGCCGATTTCTTCGATGGGCTGCAGCACGCCGATTTCGTTGTTGGCGTACATGATGGAGATGAGGATGGTCTTGGGAGTGATAGCGCGGCGGAGGTCGTCGAGGTCAATCCGCCCGTCCTTCGCCACCGGCAGGTAGGTGACCTGGTAGCCGTACTTCTCCAGGCGCTTACAGGTGTCGAGCACCGCCTTGTGCTCGATCACCATGGTGATGATGTGGTTGCCCTTCTCGCGGTACATCTCGGCCACGCCCTTGATGGCCAGGTTGTCGGACTCGGTGGCCCCGGAGGTGAAGATGATCTCCTTGGGGCTCGCGTGGATGAGCGCGGCAATCTGCTCGCGGGCGGTCTCGACCGCCTTCTCCGCCTCCCAGCCGAAGGGGTGGTTGCGGCTGGCGGCGTTGCCGAACTGGTTGGTGAAGTAAGGCAGCATCGCCTCCACCACCCGCGGGTCCACGGGCGTGGTGGCGTGGTTGTCCATATAAATGGGAAGCTTCAGTGCCATGACCGGTCGCTCCTTCGATTCTTCTCCCTGCGCAATTCTCGGCTCCTCGCGCGCTAGGCGTTGATCTCGGCGATGCTCAACGAGTTGAGCGCGTTCACGATGCGCTCGTTCACCCGCCGCAGCGGCTCTTTCACCGTGCAGAGCGGCGTCTGGAAGCATTCGCCCCGCGCGGTGATGCAGCTCGTGATCATCACCGGGCCGTCCACGGCGTGGATGACCTCGAGCGCCGACATAAACAGCGGCGGCTTGGCCAGCGTGTAGCCGCCGTTCATGCCGTGCTGCGACTTGAGCAGCCCCTTGCGCACCAGCCGCTGCAGGACCTTGGCCAGCAGCCCGGCCGGGATGCCGTAGGCCTGGGCAATGTCGCGGGCGCAGCAGGCGCCCTCGCCGTAGTGCCGGGCCAGGTGGTTCACCGCCATCAGCGCGTAGTCAGCCTTCTTTGAGAGTTTCAGCATAGCTCTATATGCGACCTCTTTAGTCGCATATGAATTCTAGGCCTTTCACCGCTCGCCTGTCAAGAGAAACCTGAACTTACCTAACTTCTATCCCCTTCAACGAGTTGCAGTATATCCGACTTCAATAGTCGCATATCCTGACCTTGATCCTTTCCGAGGTCAACCCAGCCACAGCCAATGGCGCCCTGCGGGGGCGGAACGGGGCGGGAGCGCAGTTATTCGGAGAGCGGCGGGACCACGGGAATAATGATTGAAACCCGCCCGCGGCCTTGGGCTACAATGCCCGCCCGGAGTATGGCCCCAGCCGAAAAAATCATCGCCATCTACCCGGGCTCGTTCGACCCGGTCACGAACGGCCACCTCGACCTGATCGAGCGGGCCTCCAAGCTCTTCGACCGCCTGGTCGTCGCCCTGCTGCTCAACCCCGACAAGGAGCCGCTGTTTTCGGTCGAGGAGCGGGTCGAGATGCTGCAGGAAGTCGTCAAGCGCCTGCGGAACGTCGAGGTGGACACTTTCGGCGGCCTGCTGGTGGACTACGCCCGGCGCAAGAAAGCCCGGGTGCTGCTGCGGGGCATCCGTGCCGTGAGCGACTACGAGTACGAGCTGCAAATGGCGCTGATGAACCGCCAGCTCGAGCCGCAGCTCGAGACCGTCTTCATGCTCCCCGCCGAGGCTTACAGCTATTTGAGTTCGCGCCTGGTGCGGGAAGTCGCCCGGCTGGGCGGCTCGGTGAGAGGTCTCGTGCCCCCGACCGTCGAAGCCCGCATCCGCGCCAAGGTGAGCCGCCCCTAGCCAGAGCCCCTGCCGCTCGCCGTCCGCGCCGGGAACTTTTTCCCGCCCGCTCTCGTTCCTTGCCACAGGAGCGCAGGGAGCCCGCCCTGCCAAGGAGAGCAACCATGAAGAGAATCTTCCCCGGCCTTTTGATCCTGGCGCTGGCCGTGGCCCTGGCGCCGCGGCTCGCCGCACAAACAGCCCCGGCGGCGAAGGCCGACCGCTGGCTGCACGTCAAAGTGGAAGACGCCAAGAAAGGCGAGACGGTCCGGGTCAACGTCCCCTTGCGCGTCGCGGAGGCCATCCTGCCCGCCATCAACGTCGACGTCATCAAGAACGGCCGGCTGCGGATGGAGGAAATCCACACCCACGGGGTCGACCTGCGCGCGGTGCTCGAAGCGGTGCGCACCCTGGACGACGGCGAATTCGTCACCGTCGAAAGCCAGCAGGAAACCATCCGGGTCAGCAAGGAGGGACGCTTCCTGCTGGCGCGCATCCACGAGCGCGGCGACCAGGGCGAGCAGGTGGCCGTCAAAGTTCCCCTGGCGCTCATCGACGCGCTGCTCTCGGGCGAAAAGGACGAGCTCAACATCGCCGCCGCCATCCGCGCCCTCAACGAGCTGGGCGATGAAGTCTACATCGCCGTCACCAGCCCCGACGAAACCGTGCGCGTCTGGGTGGACTCGAAGAAGGCCATGGAGTAGCCATGAAGAATGATCGGCGTCAGCGAGGCGTAACCACGGCCTCCGCCCTGCTCGGGCTTCTCGGGGTCTCGGTCCTGGCGGGCGCCGGCGTCGTCTACCAGTACGGCGCCGTCACGGTCTACGTCGAAGAGAAAAAACCCGGGGGCGAGCGCGTGCGGCTCTGGGTTCCGGGCGTGCTGGCGCCGGTGGCGCTGAAGCTCGTGCCCGACGAAGAGCTCCGCCTGCCGCCGGAGGCCCGGCGGTGGATGCCGGCTCTGCGCGCGGCCAGCGAAGAGCTCGAGCGCGTTGAAGACTTCACACTGGTGGACGTGCAGGATGGGCGCGAGCACGTCCGCATCGAGAAGCGCGACGGCGCGCTGGTGATTGACGTCGTCTCGGAGGACGAAACCGTGCATGTCTCCGTCCCGCTCCGGGTTGTCGTCTCCGTCGCGCGCGAGCTCGAATCCGCCAGCCCGCAAGGCTGAAGCCCGCCTGAGGCCAGGGGTTTGCTTCCTCTTCCTCCTGTGCTAGCCTTGGGCGCCTGATGGCCGAGGTCCCCGCCACCACGTTCAAGCTGGCCGAGCGCGTCGAGCGCATCGGCGTCTCTGCCACGCTCGCCGTCCTCAACGAAGCCGAGAAACTCAAGGCACAGGGCGTGGACGTGGTGGACTTCGGGCCGGGCGAGCCCGACTTCCCCACCCCCGAACCCATCAAGCAGGCCGCCATCCAGGCCCTGCACGACAATTTCACCAAATACACTCCCACGCCCGGCATCCCCGAGCTGCGCCAGGCCATCTGCGACTGGCACGCCCGCGAGCTCGCCACGCGCTACGCGCCCGCCGAGTGCCTGGCCACCATCGGCGGCAAGCACGGCGTCTTCAACGCCGTGAGCGCGCTCATCGGCCGCGGCGACGACGTGCTGCTGCCCGTGCCCTACTGGGTGAGCTTCCCGGAAATCGTGAACTACTGCGGCGGGCGCGTGGTGCCGGTCGCGACCGAAGAAGCGAACGGTTTCCGGCTGACCGCGGCGGCGGTCGAGCGCGCCTGGACCGAGGCGACCAAGCTCGTCATCGTCAACTCGCCCTGCAACCCCAGCGGCGCGGTGGTAGACCGAGAAGAGTTCGCCCGCATTCTCGAATCGTGCCGGCGCCGCGGGGCGCTGCTGCTGTCGGACGAGTGCTACTCGCACTTCGTCTACGACGGCGCGCCGT
>MEKM01000104.1:3880-9178 GCA_001766965.1 Acidobacteria bacterium RIFCSPHIGHO2_01_FULL_67_28
CGCCCAGAAGGCCGCCGTGGCCGCCCTGCGCGGGCCGATGGATTCGGTGCGGGCCATGCTCGCCGAATACGCCCGCCGGCGCGCCCGCATCATCGCCGGGCTGAACGCTATTCCCAACCTGCGCTGCGCCGAGCCCCACGGCGCCTTCTACGCCTACCCGAACGTGGGCGGCTGGATGCGCGCCCGCGGCGTCAAGACCGCGGCCGAAGTCGCCAAGCGCCTCCTCGACGAAGTCCACGTCGTGGTCGTTCCCGGCGAAGCCTTCGGCACCGCCGAGCATCTCCGCCTCTCCTACGCCACCTCGATGGAGCGCATCGAAGAAGGCCTCCGCCGCCTCACCCGTTTTTTCTCCTAGGTTTTTCTCTGCGCCCTCTGCGTCTCTGCGGTGAAGCTGTCTCTTAAAGAAATCTGTGTTCATCTGCCTGCCCTGAGAGCGAAGGGCTTGCCCTTCGCGCCGAAGGGTGGTTTCATTCCTCCTTTCTATGCGCAACGCCTACGCCATTATTCTCGCCGGCGGCTACGGGACGCGCTTCTGGCCGGCCAGCCGCCGGGCGCGCCCCAAGCAGTTCCTGCCGCTAACGGGCAAGGAATCGCTGCTGCAACAAACCTATCGCCGCGTGGCCCGGCTTTTTCCCCCGAGCCGCATCTACGTCGTCGGCAACGCCGAGCACGCGCGGCTGCTGCGTCAGCAACTGCCGCGCCTGCCTCGCCGCAATCTCCTGCTCGAGCCCGTGGGCCGCAACACCACCGCCGCCATCGCCCTGGCCGTTGCGCACCTCCGCGCCGCGCGGCGGCGTGGCGAGGAGGACGCCTTGCTCGCCGTTTTCCCCGCCGACCATGCGATTCGAAACCCAGCGAAGTTTCGCCGCGTAGTGCGCGGGGCGCTCGCGGCTGCGGCGGTTGCTGAAGACGCCATGGTCGTGCTGGGCATTCCTCCCACCGCGCCGCACACCGGCTACGGCTACATCGAGCGCGGGCGGAGCCTGCGTCGCGTAAGCGGCCAGTCGGCCTACGCCGCGCGGAGGTTCACCGAGAAACCGGATGCGCGCACTGCGGCGCGCTACCTGCGCACGGGACGCTTCTACTGGAACTCGGGGATGTTTTTCTGGCGCCTGTCGGTCTTCACCGCGCTGCTGCGCCGCCACCTGCCGCGCACCTATGGCGCTGCTGAAGAGCTGCTGCGGAGCATCGGCCGGCGCGGCTACGCCGCGCGCGTCGAGCGGGCCTACCGGAAACTCCCGAACATCTCCGTAGATTACGCCCTCGCCGAGCCCGCGGCGGCAGCCGGCAAAGTCCGAGTCATCCCCGCCGAGATGGGCTGGAGCGACCTCGGCTCCTGGAGCGCGCTGGCCGACTGGCTCGGGCCTAAAGCAGGCGCCGCGCATTTCTCTCTCGACGCCCGCGGCAACTTCGTCCACGCACCCGGTCCGCCCAAGGCGGATGCCCTCCCGAGGCGGGCCAGCCTCGGGCTGGCGCCTCGGGCGCACAAGTTCACCGCCGCCCTGGGGGCCGAGAACCTCATCGTGGTCGAGACGCCCGACGCGCTGCTCCTCTGCCGGCGCGACCGCGCCCAGGATGTCGGCAAAGTCGTAGATTACTTGCGGAGAAAGAGACTCCACCGATGGCTGTGAAGAGCCCGAAGAAGCGGAAGACGCCGAGGCGTGCGGCTGCTCCCCCCATCCGCTTCGGCACCGACGGCTGGCGCGGACTCATCGCCCGCGACTTCACCTTCGAGAACGCCACGCGGGTGGCGCGCGCCCTGGCGCGCTGGCTGACGGAGTTTGAAGATACCCGCGGCGGGGTCGTGGTGGCCTACGACACGCGCTTCCTCGCCGACCGCTTCGCCCGCCGCGTGGCGGAGATCCTGACCTCGGTCGGCGCACCGGTCCGGCTGGCGACGGCGCCGACGCCCACGCCGGCGCTTTCCTATGCCGTGCGCACGAGCGGCGCCGCGGCCGGCGTCATGCTCACCGCCAGCCACAACACCTACCCGTGGCTGGGCATCAAGCTCAAGGAGCGCTACGGCGGCTCGGCCTCGGCGCGCGCGGTCAAGGAAGTCGAGCGCTGCCTGGCGGACGAATCCCGTCTGCCGCGGGTCTCGCCCCGCCCGCGGCTCATCGAAGTCGTGGACTTGAAGCCAGCGTACGTCGCGCGGCTTGCGGAACTGGCGGATCTCGATCGCATCGCCGCCGCGGGCCTGCGGCTGGCGATTGACCCGATGCACGGGTCCGGGGCGGGGTATCTCAAGGCGCTGCTCGATGAGCGCGGCATCGCCGCCGTGGAAGTGCGCGGCACGCCCGATCCGCTCTTCGGCGGCGTCCAACCCGAGCCCATTGACGCGAACCTCGAGCCGCTCCGCTCGGCGGTGCTGCGCGAGAAATGCGATGCCGGTCTCGCCACCGACGGCGACGCCGACCGCGTGGCCGCGCTCGACGCCGGCGGCAACTTCGTCGACCCGCACAAGATTTTCGCGCTGGTTTTTCGTCACCTGGTGGAACGACGAAGTCTCACGGGCGGCGTGGCCAAGACTTTTTCAGTCAGCAAGATGATTGACCGCATGGCGGAGCGCTACGGCGTGGAGCTCGTCGAAACCCCCATCGGCTTCAAGTACATCGCCGAGCTGATGCTGGAGCGCGACCTGCTTATTGGCGGCGAAGAAAGCGGCGGCATCGGCATTCGCCCGCACCTCGCGGAGCGCGACGGCCTGCTCGTCTCGCTCCTGCTCGCGGAAATCGTCGCCGTCGAAGCCAAGCCCCTGGCCGAGTGCGTGGCCGACTTGCAAAAGGAGTTCGGGCCGCTCCACTACCGGCGTCTGGACCTCACGCTCGACCCGGCGCAGAAGCAGCGCGCTTTGCAGCGATTCGCCGCCGACGACCTGCGACGCGTGGGGGACTGGACAGTAGTGGGGCGGGAAGACCTCGACGGCACGAAACTGTACCTGCTGAACGCCGGCTGGGTGCTCGTGCGCGCTTCCGGCACCGAGCCGGTGGTGCGCATCTACGCGGAAGCGCCGGCGGCCGAGCTGGCCGAGCGCGTGGTGGCCGCGGTGCGGGGCCTGGTGCGGAGCGCTTGAGCGTCATGGAGGAATCGTTCAAGAGCAAGCTGCTGCGCTGGAGATTCAACTTCTTTCCCGCGCTGCGCGGCACCGGCGCGCGCGTCACCTACATCTCCGAGGATTCCCGCGAAGTGCGCGTCCGGCTCCCGCTCAACTGGCGCACGCGAAACTACGTGGGAACGATTTACGGCGGGAGCCTCTACGGCGCGGTCGACCCCTTTTACATGGTGATGCTCATCCGCAACCTGGGGCCGGACTACGTGGTCTGGGACAAGGTGGCCACGATCCGCTTCCTGAAGCCCGGACGGACGACGCTCTACGCCCGCTTCGCTCTGGACGAGGCCGAGCTTGACGCCATCAAGTCGGCGCTCGTCAATCAGCGCTCCGTCGACCGCACCTACCGGATCGAGCTGACCGACGCCGTCGGCACCGTCCACGCCTCGGTCGAGAAAGTCATCTACATCGCCCGGAAAAAGAACGACAAGGAGACAAAATGACTCGAAAGCTTCTCTTTCCGCTCTTCGGGCTTCTCTTCCTGCTGGCGGCCGCGAGCGAGGCGACCGCCCGCGGGCCGTTCCGTGTCGGCACCGTGGAGGCCGACCCGGGAAAAAGCGCCTCGGGGTTCCTGGTGGTGCCCGACGGGGTGGACAAGGGCACGCAAATTCCCGTGACCGTGATCCACGGGGCGGAAGACGGGCCGGTGCTGGCGCTCATCGCCGGCACGCACGGCTACGAGTACGCGCCTATCATTGCGCTCCAAGTAATCCGCAGGCAGATTGACCCGCACGAGCTTTCCGGCACCATCATCCTCGTCCACGTCGCGAACCTGCCGTCGTTTCTCGGCCGCACCGTCTATTACAGCCCGGTGGACGGGAAGAACCTGAACCGCGTCTATCCCGGCAAGGCCGACGGCACGCTGAGCGAGCGCATCGCCCACGCCATCACCACCGAAGTCATCGCGCGCGCCCACGCGGTGGTGGACCTCCACTGCGGCGACGGCAACGAGGCGCTGCGGCCGTACAGCTACTGGACGAAAACGGGCAAGGCCGAGCTCGACGAGCGCTCGCGCGCGATGGCGGTCGCCTTCGGGCTCGACCACATCGTCATCGTCACCGACCGCCCCGCCGATCCGCAGGCCTCCGTCTACACCGACAACACGGCGCTCACGCGCGGCAAACCGGCCATCACAACGGAAACCGGGCAGATCGGCGAGACCGGCCCCGAGTGGGTCACTCTCGTCGAGCGCGGGGTCTGGAACCTGCTGCACCACTTCAAGATGATTTCCGGAGACGCCCCCGCCGTCGAACCCGTTGTCTGGCTGGACAAGAATGAGGTTCTGCGGAGCCCGCAGACGGGCATTTTTTATGCAACCGTCAAGCCCGGCCAGACGGTGGCGGCCGGGACGCTGCTCGGAACGCTGACGGATTTTTTCGGGAACCCGCTGGCGGAAATCCGCGCGCCGTTTGCGGGGATGGTGAACTACGTGGTGGCGACCCCGCCGGTGAGCCAGGGCGAACCGCTGGCGATGGTCTCGCGCCCGCCGATGTGAGATTTCAGATTTGAGAGTTGAAAGCTACCCGCCGTGGGTAGCGGGCGGGGCGGAGCCGCGCCGTTCGGACGGCGTGAAGGTTTCCCAGAGAATCAGGACCCACAAGGCGAAGAACCAGAGCCAGACAAAGCCGACCGCCCAGACGATCAGCACCAGCCACTTGACGAGGCCCACGGCCCACCCGGCAGGGCCCGTGGGCGCCTTCAGCCGCTTGAACCACTCGAGCGGCGCGACGGGCGAGGCCAGGTTATCGAGCAGCCAGGCAAAGTATTTCTTGTGCCACTCGAGCAGGCGAGCCTGGAACCGAGCGAGTCGGTTTGCTTCTGCCACAGTAATCAGCCCTCAGCGCCTTTCTTGTAGCCTGCGGCGGCGCGACTTTCAAGAGCCTTGCGGACGGCGTCGAGGACGCCGTTGATGAACTCGACCGACTCTTCGCTCGAAAAGCGCCGGGCGATTTCGAGGGCTTCGTCGATGACGACCGCCGCCGGGGTGTCGGGGCGGGTCATCAGCTCGCGGACAGCGAGGCGGAGGAGGTTGCGGTCGACCGCCGCCATGCGCTCGAGCTTCCAGTGCTCGGAGTGGGCGGCGAGGAGAGAATCGATCTCCTCGACGGCGCCGGCGGTGCCGAGGAAAAGCTCTTCGGCGAAGCGGAGCGTTTCGTGGTCCACCTTGCGGCCTTGCCAGAAGGCGGGGA
>MEKM01000105.1 GCA_001766965.1 Acidobacteria bacterium RIFCSPHIGHO2_01_FULL_67_28
AAGCTGCTCCAGGTCACCCGGGAGCAATGGGCGGAGACGGAGAAGGACGAGCGCGTGCGCCAGGTGATGGGCCGGGCGCAAGCGGCGCTGCTGGAGGAGGACTTCGACGAGGCCATCCGCCTGCTGGAGCGCGGGCAGAAGGAGCTGAAAGCCCCGGCCATCACCGAGCTGCTCACCTCGGCCCGCGAGCAGGCCCAGGCCTCCCGCCGCCGCCGCGAAGACCTGGTGGCCCGGGCCCAGGAGCTGCTCAAAGCCGGCGACGCCACCAAGGCGGTGGCCCTGCTCGATTCCGCTCCCAAGAGCTTCTTCAAGAATGACGCCTTCCAGCGCGTGTACGCCGCCTGCCGCGAAGGGCTGGACCGCTCGAGCTTCATCCGCACCGCGGTCGAGCAGATGGAGAAGTGCCTGGCCGGCGAAGACGTCGCCCAGGCCGAGGCCGTGCTCCAGCACGCCCTGCAAAGCTATCCGGACGACGCTACACTCGTCGCCACCCAAAAACGCCTGCGCGAAGAGCAGACCCGCCTGCGTCAATTCCAGTGGAACAAGCTGCTCGACGAGGTCAAGGTGCACATGGGCCGGATGCAATACAAGCAGGCCGTTGACTTGCTCACTTCGACGCCCTGGGAGGCGGCGGAAATCCCCGAGCTCGCGGCCGAGGCCAAGGCCCTGCTCGAGGAAGCCCGGAAACGCGAGCAGGAGGCGACCAAGAAACGCCCGGCCTTCCGCCCTCCGGCCGCCCCGGCGGCCGCCAAGCGCGCCGCGGTTGAGCCGGCCCTGGCTATTCCTACCGCCAAGGGCACGCCGGTGGCGCTCTGGGCGGGGATCGGCGTCGTGGTCCTGGCCCTGGCGGGGTTCGGCGCGTGGAAGTTCCTCTTGAGCGGCGGCGGCGAGCCCGGCTTTGTGCAGTTGACCGCCGCGCCCTGGGCGGAGGTCGTGAGCGTGCGCACCGCCGGCGGCGAGACCCTGAAGATCACCGGGCAGACGCCCCTCTACGTCAGCCTGCCGCCGGGCGACTACACCATCGAGCTCAAGAACGGCGAGGCCACGGGCACGGTGCAGGTGACGGTGCAGTCGGGCCAAACCCAAGCGGTGAACTACGCCTTCCCGCAGGTGAAGGTCGATGCGCTGGTGGATGAGCTGGTCACGTCGTACTAGGGCGGGCGCCGGCATGGCGGCGTTGGCCGCGGCCGCCGTCTGGCTGGCCGCGCCGGCGGCCGCCCAGGAGCCCCTGGAGAAGCGCTACGAGCGCGCCATCGAGGCCTTCAACAGCGCCAAGATGGAGGACGCCTGCGAGCTGCTCCAGCAAATCGAAAAGGAAAAGCCCGGCTACCGCGAGACCCGCACCTACCTCAACCCCGCCTGCAAAGAAGCCGAGCGCGCCCGGGGGATGGAAAAGCAGCTCTTCGACGAGGGCGTGCAGCTCTTCAACCAGGGGAACTACGACGACGCCCAGCAGAAATTCAAGCAGGCCCAGGGCATCCCTCTCAAGACCCCGCGCTACCGCGACCAGGTCAACAAGTACCTGGCCGACATCGACGCCCGGCTCGGCGAGGACAAACTCTTCGGCGAGGCGGTGAAGCTCTTCAACGACGGCAACGACACCGAGGCCCGCTCCCGCTTCAACCAGATCGTCCGCGGCGGCGGAGCCAAAGCCGCCGAGGCCCGCACCTACCTGCAACGCATCGAAGAGCGCCGGGAAGAGTCGGCCTTCAGCGAGGGCGTGCGGCTCCTCCAGGGCGGCGACTACTCGGGCGCCCGCAGCCGCTTCCAGGAAGTGGTCGGGCTGAACGGCAAGCGCAAGGCCGAGGCCGAGCGCTACCTCGGCCAGATCGAGCAGGGCGAGCGCGAGCAGCGCGCCTTCAACGAAGGCGTGCGCGCCTTCGAGGGGAAGCGCTACGCCGACGCCCAGGCCAGCTTCCGCCAGGTGGCCGGGATGAACGGCTCGCGCAAGGCCGAGGCCGAGCGCTACTTGAACCGCATCGAAACCGCCGTGCAGGAAGAAGCCGCCTTCAAGGAAGGCGTCCAGAAGTTTGCGCGCAATGATTTCGACGGCGCCCGCGCGGATTTCCAGAAAGTCATCGGCCTGAAAGGGTCGCTCGCCAACGACGCCCGGCTCTACCTGACCCGGATCGACGCCCAGGGCAAGGACCCGCGGGAAGTAGCGCGGCAGTTTGTGGCCGACGCCCAGGCAGCTATGAACCGGAAGGACTACCGCTCCGCGGTGGAAAAGCTTTCGGCTGCCACCGCCCTCGACCCGAACAACCGCGACGCCCGCCGGCTGCTCGGCGAAAGCCAGCAGCTTGCCGAGGAGGCGCCCCTGCGCGGCGGCCTGCAAGCCTACTTCGAAGGCAAGTACGACGAGGCCGAGCGCCAGTTGAGCGACTACCTCAACAACAACGGCAAGAAACAGGCCCTGGCCTATTTCTTCCGGGGCGCCACCCGCTCCGCCCGTTACTTCCTCTCCGGCGAGAAAGACGCCCAGCAGAAGCAGCGGGCCCAGGAGGACTTCCGGACCGTACACAAAGACAACCGGCGCTTCCGGCCGCCGGAGAAATACGTATCCCCCAAGGTCCTGGCGTTGTACACGGAAGTGGCTCCGGCGGAAGCCCGCTAAGGACCGCGAGGAACCGTGCTCCTTGACTTTCGCAAAGACGCAATCCTAGAATCCCGTCGTGCCCCGGCTGCTGTCCATTTCCCGGGAAGGAGAAACCTCCCCATGAAATCCCCGCTGCGCCTGCTGGTTTTCCTGTTCATCCTGACGCTCGCCGCTGGAGCCGTCTGGGCCGCGACCCAGAACGCGCTGGTGACCGGCTCCGTCTTCGACCAGAACGGCGCCGCTGTCCCCGGCGCCACCGTCCGCCTGCTCAACGCCAGTATCGGTTTCTCGCAAACCCTGCAGACCGACGCCAACGGCAACTACACCTTCGCCAGCGTGCCTCCGGCCGAGAACTATGTGATGTCGGTCGAGATCAGCGGCTTTGCCACCGTGATCCGTCCCGGCTTGAGCGTGGCGGTGGGCGAGGCCAAGCTGGTGTTGCCTCCGTTCATCCTGCAGCCGGCCGCGCAGCCCGGCCAGGAGATCCGCGAGGAGGCGCCGGCGGCCGCTCCGGTGGCGCTGGAAATGGTGAGCACCACGCTCGGCGGCGTGGTGGACAGCCGCAGCCTCCGCACCCTGCCGCTCGTCGGCCGCGACTTCATCGACCTGGCCCTGCTCATCCCCGGCACTTATCCCGTCCAACAGGGCTCGGCCCTGGAGGGCGCCTCGCTCGTCACCAACGGCGTCCGGGCCGACATGAACAACTTCCTGCTCGACGGCGCCGACAACAACGACTACACCCTCAACCAGTCCCTGCCCTTCCAGATCGTGGAAGCGATGCAGGAATTCCGCGTGCAGACCAGCACCTCCAACGCCGAATTCGGCCGCAACGCCGGCTCCCAGGTCAACCTCTTGAGCCGCTCCGGCACGAACGACATCCACGGCACCTTCTTCTGGTTCAATCGCAACTCGGCCTTGAGCGCCGAAGACGCGCTCTCCGCCTACCGCGGCGGCACCTTCGACGCCTTCGCGCAGGCCGCCCGCGTGGACCAAATCCAGTTCGGCGCCGGCACCTTCTTCCCCACGCCGATTATGAGTGACCCCGTCCTGTCGGCCCTTTTCGACGAAACCGGCCGCGACCCCGATGTAAACCAGAACCAGTTCGGGGCCAACTTCGGCGCCCCCATCGTGAAGGACAAACTCTTTTTCTTCTTCAATTGGGAGAGCACGCGCGCGGACAACGACCGGCCGGTCTTCGAGCGCGTCCCCAGCATGCTCATGCGCGGCACAGGCTTCGTGTCCAACCCCTCCACGGCCCGGGCCAATGCTCTGCTGAATCTCTATCCGCTGCCCAACGTGCCCCAGAGCACGGTGCTCAACGCCTTCGGCTTTCCGGTCAGCGACCCAAGTGGGGCCACCCCTATCGATGAATTCCTCGGGACAGGCGCCTTTGCCGCCAGCGACGCCCAGAACTCGACTCACTCGGACAACTTCCTCGAACGCATCGACTGGCGCGTGAGCGACCGCGTCAGCTTGAGCTTCAAGCACAACATCCAGCGCATCCGCCAGCTCCAGGCCGGCCGGCTTTACTCCGACTCGAATGCCGGCTACCCGGGCAGCGGCTCCCGCGTCACCGGCCGCAACCAGAACTTCAGCTTCAACTACCTCCACACCATCAGCGACCGCACCACCAACGAGTTCCGCTTCGGCTGGAGCCGCTTCCGGCTCACTACCTTGCCGATCGACGCCACCCTCGACCCCTCGGCTTACTTCAGCAACCTCAACTTCACCGACAAGGGCATGCCCAACGTCCTCATCGGCGGCTTTAACTACACCTTCGGGCCCTACGCTCCCCTGGGCGCCGACTTCAACTCGCCCAACGACCGCGCCAACAACGTCTGGTCGTTCGCCGACAACATCGGCCGCACCTGGGGCCGGCACGTCTTGAAGGCCGGCATCGAGATCCGCCACAACCGCCTGAACACCTTGAACGAGGCGCTCGGGCGTGGCTTTGTTACTTTCTTCAGCGCGTTCTTCGGCCAGAGCAGCGGCGCGCCCGACCTGGCTTCCATCGCCCGCGTCAGCCCCGACTTCGGCGGCGGCTTTGACCGCAGCTTCAGCGCCAACTCCTTCGACTGGTTCATCCAGGACACCTGGCGTCCGCGCGCCTATCTGTCGTTCACCGCCGGGCTGCGCCACGAAGTCAACCAGGCGCCCCGCGAGGGCCGCGACCGCCTGGTGAACAACTACCCGGGCGCCTGCCCGCAGCTCATCTGCCTGATGCGCTCGGGCACGAACACCGTTCTCGACACTGACGGCACCGTCCTCGGCACTGCCGGCTTCACCGCTCCGCACGCCGGCTTCGACACCGATTGGAACAACTTCGGGCCGCACCTCGGTATGGCCTGGGACCCCTGGAAGAACGGCAAGACCGTCTTCCGCGGCGGCTACGCCGTCACCTTCGACCAGCAATCGCTCCAGGCTTCGGCCA
Source organism: Acidobacteria bacterium RIFCSPHIGHO2_01_FULL_67_28 (assembly GCA_001766965.1). Taxonomy (GTDB): domain Bacteria; phylum Acidobacteriota; class Terriglobia; order Acidiferrales; family 2-02-FULL-67-57; genus 2-02-FULL-67-57. The sequence continues at coordinate 5,028 of MEKM01000105.1, forward strand.
ACATGCTCCTCAACCCGCCCTTCGTCCAGCAGTGGACTTCCTTCTTCTTCGGCGCGGCCTCCCCCTGCGGCAGCATCCTTTGCCTGGGCGACGTTTTCCCGCCGGGGTTCCCGCAATTCCCCTTGGCCACCTTCGACGGAGATGGCGACGGCTTCGCCTCCCTCTGGCTGCGCCAGCCTTACTCCATCACCGCGCGCGACCCGAACACCCGCACCTCCTACGTCCACCAATGGAACCTGGGCGTGCAGCAGCAGGTGGGCAAGTCTTCTCTCTTTGAAGCGGCCTACGTCGGCTCGGCGGGCCACAAGCTGCCCCGGCTGCGCCTCCTCAATGAGTGCACGGCAACGCTCTTCAACAACTTCCCCTTCACCTGCCTGCCGGCGGGCTTCTTCGGCGGCAGCGGCTTGGCCTCCGACTCCGTCATCACCCAGGAGAACTCGGCCAACTCCAACTTCCACTCCCTCCAGGTGCGCTGGGAGACCCGCGCCTTCCACGGCCTGACCGTGCGGATGCACTACCAGTGGGCGCACTCGATTGACGACGCTTCCGGCTCCAACCCGCCCGTCTTCTTCTTCTCCCCGGCCTCGGCCAGCTTGTTGAGCTCCTTCTTCAGCATCAACGCCGACCAGTTCGCCTCGCTCAACAGCGGCAATCCGGCCTTGAGCCTCCGTCCCGGCCTGCCCATCATCACCACCCGGGGCATGCTGCCCGCCGACTCGCTGAACTCGGCCAACCTGGCGGGCGAGCGGGCCAGCTCCGACTTCGACGTCCGCCACCGCTTCGTCGTCAACTACATCTACGACGTGCCCAAGTGGGGGCCCACACTCATCGGCGCCGGCTGGCAGCTCGCCGGCG
>MEKM01000106.1:0-6301 GCA_001766965.1 Acidobacteria bacterium RIFCSPHIGHO2_01_FULL_67_28
CCGCATGACCGCCGCCTTCGACGCCCTCACCCAGGCCAGCCACAAGCTGGCGGAGGCCATGTACCAGAAGGCGGGTGCGAGCGCCGGGGCAGGCGAGAGCCAGGCCGCCGGCGGCAAGGGCAACGGCAAGGCCAAGGAAGGCGAAGTCATCGACGCCGAGTACGTCGACGTCGACGACCAGAAGAAACCGAACTAACAAGTCCTTTGGGAGGTTTCTATGGAAGTCGTTCTCGATATGCTGGGCAGCTCCCGAGGTCTACCACAGGAGCAGGAGGATGCCCGGCTGCTGGCGGAGATGATTGAGCAAAGGGCGCCACGGGTAGTTCCCGACAGGAAGCCGATCTCGCTAGTATGGGGTGCTCGTAGTACCCACACATTGCAGCTCGAAGAGAAAGGTCAGCCAATAAGGCGTGAAGTACCGCGAGACTTGGCACAAGACTTAATCGCTTCACCGGACAACAAGGGATTGTGGGCACGGCTTGACCTGATTCTAAGGTCATAGTTGATACGCGGCGACGATCTATGTCTTCAAACCTCGAGCTGCTTGACCAAATCCAGGAATACACCGCAAACCATCGGGGAATCGCTGTGAAGGCATCCGCCCAGGACGGTGCGTCCTGGGTTTATGCTGACGGCGAGGAGAAACACGAACGCGGGGGCGCGGGCCGCTTCAAGGTGACACCCGGGGGAGAGAACTACAACGAACTCTCTCAAGTGTTAACAGCGTTTTGGGTTGGGGAATGGGATGAAAAACGCACATCGTTCTTGGGCCGGGGGGAGGCATTGAGCGAGGTGCAATTGCGTCAGTTATTGAAGGCCAAGCGCTGATGCCGACGGCGACCAAACAGGATTACTACGAGACGCTGGGGGTGAAGCGCGGGGCGGCGGCCGACGAGATCCGCAAGGCCTATCGCCGCCTGGCGCGCAAGCATCATCCTGACGTCAACCCCGGCGACAAGTCCGCCGAAGAAAAGTTCAAGCAGATCCAGGAAGCCTACGACGTCCTGTCCGACCCGAAGAAGCGCAAGATGTACGACCAGTTCGGCTTCTACTCCGAGCAATTCAAGGGCGGCCCCGGGCCGGGGGCGGGCGGGTTCGACTTCGGGGGCTTCGACTTCTCCGACTTCGCCGCCGGGGGTCCCGAAGCTTCGGGACGCGGCCCGGGTTTCCGCGACATCTTCTCGGATTTCTTCTCGCGCTTCACGGGCGGGGCGGCGGAGCGCCCGGCGGAACCCGCGCGCGGCGCCGACCTCGAGTACGAGGTTGAGATCGGCTTCTGGGACTCCATTCGCGGCACGGTGCGGAAGCTCGCGATTTCGCGGCTCGCCGACTGCACCGCCTGCCACGGCACGGGCGCAGCCGGCGGGCCCGCGGCCTGCACCGCCTGCAACGGCCGCGGCACGGTGAGCCAGCAGACCGGCCGGATGCGCTTCAACCTGACCTGCACGCGCTGCCAGGGCAGCGGGCGCGTCCGCACTATCTGCCGGCACTGCCGCGGCGAGGGCAAGCTGGCGCGGCCCGAGACGCTCGACGTCCGCATCCCCGCCGGGGTGGCCGACGGCTCGCGCGTCCGGGTCCCCGGCCGGGGCAACGCCGGCTCGGCCGGCGCGCCCCCGGGCGACCTCTACATCATCACCCGCGTGCGGCCCCACGAATTCTTTGAGCGGCGCGGCGACGACATTCACACCGTCGTCCCCATCACCGTGAGCGAGGCGGCGCTGGGGGCGCGCATCGAGGTCCCCACGGTGGACGGCCGGGCGCTGCTGAAAGTTCCGGCGGGGACGCAGTCGGGCACGCGCTTCCGCCTGCGGGAGAAGGGCGCGCCCTCGCTGCGCACCCCGACACGTCGGGGCGACCACTACGTCGAAGTGCGCATCGTGCTCCCTCCGGTGCTCGACGAGCGACAGAAAGAGATGCTCAAGAACTTCGGCCGGCTGACCCGCGAGGACCCGCGGGCGGAGATTTACGCGGCGGCGCAACGCTAAGGGAGCGGACCGGCTCACCGCAGAGGCGCAGAGGGCGCAGAGAAGAACGATGGCGAAGAAGAAAAAGCGGGGCAAGGTCGGCTACATGATCAGCGCCGTGGCCGAGAAGTTCCATCTGCATCCGCAGACCCTGCGGCTCTACGAGCGCGAAGGGCTGGTGACGCCCTCGCGCTCGGAAGGGAACACGCGGCTCTACACGGAAGAAGACCTGGAGCGGCTCGAGGTCATCGTCACCCTGACGCGCGACCTGGGGGTCAACCTGGCCGGGGTCGAAGTCGTCCTGAACATGCGCGGCAAGATGGAAGATCTCACCGGGGAGATGGAGGACTTCGTCCGGTTCGTCAACCAAGAGCTCGAGCGCATGCGCGACCGCTCCATGCAGGAGCGCTTCCGCACGGCGCTCGTCCGCGTCGGTCCTGCCCGTCCGGCAGGCGGGCCCCGCACCCGCGCCCCGGGCGGCGAGCCCGAAAAGGCCAAGGCCTCTTAAGTTTTTTCCTCGAAAAAACTGGACGCGTTAGCGGGCGTCCGTTATAATGCGCTAGCCGCGGTCGTTGAGCCCCCTGTAGTTTCGGTAGAAACTCGAAGCCGGAGGTCCCGATGAAAATCACGATTAGCGTCATCAAAGCCGACGTCGGCTCGATTGGCGGGCACATGGCGCCCTCGCGCCAGTTGATCGAAAAGGTCCGCCAGCACGTCACCCAGAAGGGCGCCGGGCTGCTGATTGACCACTTCATCAGCCACACGGGCGACGACATCGCCATCCTCATGACCCACACGCGGGGCCCGGGCGACTCGAAAGTCCACAAGCTCGCTTGGGACGCCTTCGTCTCCGGCACCGAGGAGGCCAAACTCCAGGGGCTCTACGGCGCCGGGCAGGACCTCTTGAAAGACGCCTTCAGCGGCAACGTGCGCGGCATGGGCCCGGAGGTCGCCGAAATTGAATTCGACGAGCGGCCGAACGAGCCCTTCCTCTTCTTCGCCGCCGATAAGACCGACCCGGGCGCCTTCAACCTCCCGCTCTACCTCGCCTTCTGCGACGTGATGAACACGCCCGGGCTCATCCTTTCGCCCAAGATGTCGAAAGGCTTCCGCTTCCTCATCATGGACGTGAACTACACCGAGGGCGACCGCATCATCGAGCTGAACGCGCCCGAAGACATGTACGACATCGCGGCGCTCCTGCGCGACCCGGAGCGCTACGTGGTGGAGTCGATCTGGTCGCGCTCGACGGGGGAGCAGGCGGCGGCGGTGGCGACCTCGCGCCTGCACAACATCGCCGGCAAGTACACGGGCAAGGACGACCCGGTGATGCTCATCCGCACGCAGATGAATTTTCCCGCCACGGGCGAGGTGCTGGCGCCGTTCGCCATCGGCCACTTCGTCGCCGGCGGCATGCGCGGCTCGCACCACATGCCGCTGATGCCGGTCGAGCAGAACTCGATTGTGAGCTACTTCGACGGCCCGCCGGTCATCAGCTGCGCCGGCTTCTGCGTGCAGCAGGGGAAGCTCACCGAAGCGGTGGATGCCTTCGCCCATCCCTTCTGGACGACGGTGCGCGAGCGCATTTCCGACAAGGCCATCGAGTTCCGCCGGCAGGGTTTCGTCGGGCCGACGATGCTGCCGATGAACGAGCTCGAGTACACCGGCGTGGTGGAGAAGCTCAAGGAGCTCGACACCCGCTTCCGCATCCGCAAGGGCGAGAAAGTCCCCGCCGATTAGGGGGCTCGAAGTGGCGGCATAAAGCCGCCGCTACACCACCAGAACCCGCAGGGTTGCGTCCCCTCGGGGCTTCGACTATGCTGGCCGCCTGCCCCGAAGCTTCGGGGCCTGCCTGCGATGAACTCTCCTGCTCAAGCCTGCCCGCTCTGTTCCGGCACCGGCTGGAAGCCGGTCGAGCAGGAAGGCGTGCGGCGCGTCGTGCGCTGCGAGTGTCGCCTGGAGACGGCGCTCGAGCGGCGGCTGGCCGTGGCGCGCATCCCGCCGCGTTACGCGCAGTGCTCCTTCGACAACTTCCAGACCGGGACGCCGCAGAGCAACCCCGCCTTCAGCGACTCGCTGCGCGAGGCCTACTTCCTGGCCAAGCGCTTCGCCGAGGAGCATCCGGTGCACGCCGACTTCGGCCTGCTCTTCATGGGCCCCTGCGGGGCGGGGAAGACGCACCTGGCGGTGGCCATCCTGCGCGGACTGGTGGAGAAGGGCGCGGACTGTTTGTTCTACGACTTCCGCGAGCTGCTGAAGTCCATCCAGGCGAGCTACAACCCGGTGTCGCAGACGACCGAGATGCAGGTGCTGACGCCGGTGCTCGAAGCCGAAGTGCTGCTGCTCGACGACCTGGGCGCCTCGAAGCCCTCGACCTGGGTGCTCGACACCGTGGGGCACATCATCAACAGCCGCTACAACGACAAGCGCGTCACCCTCATCACCACCAACTACCTCGACGCGCCCGCCCAAGCCGGCCCGGTGCGCGACGACACGCTCGCCGACCGCATCGGCGAGCGCATGCGCTCCCGCCTCTACGAGATGTGCCGGGTGGTGCGGCTGGAGGCCGAAGACTTCCGCCGGCGCGTCAAGCAGGCCCAGTACCACTTCTCCTGACCGAGCGAGGTAGCGCACGATGGCCGCAGGCCTTCCTGCGGGTTTTGGCAAAACCGCGGGTGCCCCTCGGCTTCGCTCGGGGAACCCGCGCTACCAGAGCGTGCGGAGCGTTGACAGCCGGAGGGGGCTCGGCTATAGTCGCGGCGTTGCGGGGGCGCCCGCCAACGCAACGGGGCTTTCGCGCATCCAAGCGGGGGAGAGGGAAGGTTACAGGCAGGCAATCCTGAAGCTTTCCCGCGCAGAGGGTGTCGGAGCCGCCGGTGTTCCTCGAGGACGAAAAGAGGATGACGTCGAAACCCCAAGAGTCGGTGGTGCCGCCGGAGACGGCAGAAGTCCCGTCGCCCGAGACTGAGCCCGCCGACAACCAGGAGCTCGGCACCGCCGAGCTCGAGCAGCTCCTCGACCAGTACAGCGAAACCGCGATCACGAGCGGCGAGATCCGCCCGGCCACCGTGGTCAACCTGACCGCCGACGGCGTGGTGGTTGATTTGGGCCTGAAGTCCGAGGGCCTGGTGCCTCTCACCGAGTTCAGCGACGAGAAGGGCGAGCCCACCATCCAGCCCGGCGCCCAGATTGAAGTCCTCATCGAAGGCCACGAGCCCAAGGAAGGCTACGTCCCCTGCAGCTCCGAAGGCGCGCACCGGCTGAAGCTGCTGCGCGAAGTCGAGAGCGCCTACCGCGAGCAGCGCAAGCTGACCGGCCGCGTGACCGGGCGTGTCAAGGGCGGCCTGCAGGTCGAGATCAATTTGCCGGGCGCGCATCCCGGCCGGCGTCCGCTCGACGCTTTCATGCCCGGCTCGCAGGTGGACATCCGTCCGGTGCGCCACTGGGAAGGCTTTCTCAACCGCGAACTCCCCTGCCGCATCCTCAAGTTCAACCGCCGCCGCGGCAACCTGGTGGTCAGCCGGCGGCTGCTGCTCGAAGAAGAGCAGAAGCAGCGCAAGAAGCTGCTCGAGGAAGTGCTGAAGGAAGGCGCGGTGCTCCCCGGCACGGTGAAGAACATCACCGAGGAAGTGCTGAAGGAAGGCGCGGTGCTCCCCGGCACGGTGAAGAACATCACCGAGTACGGCGCCTTCGTCGACCTGGGCGGGATTGACGGCCTGCTGCACATCACCGACATCTCCCACCGCCGCCTGACCCACCCCGCCGAAGCCGTCCAGACCGGCCAGAAGGTGCAGGTCAAGGTCCTGAAGGTGGAGAAAGAGACGGAGCGCATTTCGCTGGGACTGAAGCAGCTCGAGCCCGACCCCTGGCAGGAAGTGGCGAAGAAGTACCCGGCGGGCGAGCGGGTGCGCGGGCGGGTGACGCACCTGGTGGACTACGGCGCCTTCGTCGAGCTGGAGCCCGGGGTCGAGGGCATGATCCACGTCTCGGAGATGTCCTGGACGAAGCGGGTCAAGCACCCCTCGGAAATCCTGACCGAAGGCGACCTGGTGGAGGCGGCGGTGCTCGACCTGCAGCCGCGCGAGCAGCGCATCTCGCTCGGCCTGCGCCAGACCCTGCCCGACCCCTTCAAGGCCATCGTCCAGCGCTTCCCGCCCGGGAGCGTCGTCAAAGGGCGCGTCAAGAGCCTGACCGAATTCGGCGCCTTCATCGAGCTGGAGCCGGGGGTCGAGGGCCTGGCGCACCTGACCGAGCTCAGCTGGGACAAGAAGCTGAAGACGCCCGCGCAGGTCTTGAAGCGCGGCCAGGAAGTGGACGCCAAAGTCCTGAAGGTGGAC
>MEKM01000106.1:6347-7556 GCA_001766965.1 Acidobacteria bacterium RIFCSPHIGHO2_01_FULL_67_28
ACCCCTGGGCCACCTTCGCCAGCCGGGCGCGGGTGGAGCAGGTGGTGCACGGGCGCGTGGTGCGCAAGACCAACTTCGGGGCTTTCGTCGAGCTGGCCCCCGGGGTCGAGGGGCTCTGCCACACGTCGGAAATTCCGGCCGAAGACGGCGTCGAAGTCGGCCAGGAGCACGACTTCAAGATCATCAAGCTCAATCCCGGCGAGCGCCGCATCGGGCTGAGCCTGAAAGCCATGTCGTCGGAGATGGACCGGCGGGCGGTGGAGCAGTACCGCAACAACCAGCCGCGCTCGGCCGCCACCCTGGGCGAAATCCTCATCTCCAAGGGGCAGCGGGCGGGCGGCCCGGAAAAGTCCTAGTCGTTTCTTTTCTCGGTGTTATACTACCGGCCATTCTTTCACCGGCCCCTTCGGCGGTTCCGACCTGCGGGGAAGTTGAGGAGGAAGCCATGACCAAGGCCGAGCTGGTCGAGGAAGTCTCCCGCGCCGTTACCGCCACCCGCAAAGACGCGGAGACGGTGGTCGAGACCATCTTCGACTGCATCGTCAAGGCTCTGCAGGGCGACGACAAGGTCGAGATCCGCGGCTTCGGCAGCTTCCGCACCCGCAAGCGCCGCGGGCGCTTGGGGCGCAACCCCAAGACCGGCGCCAAGGTCCAAGTCCCCCCGAAGCGCATCCCCTTCTTCAAGCCCAGCAAGGAATTGAAGGAGCTGCTCAACGCCGGCTCGGCGGCCAAGGCGAGCGGCGCCGATTAGGAAACCCGTGGTGAGCGAAGTCGAACCATGGACTACCTTTGGACCCCCTGGCGCTACCAGTACGTCAGCCAGCCGGGGTCGAACCAGGCCTGCATCTTCTGCGAGGCCTTGAAGCGACGGGACGACGCCGAGACCCTGGTTCTCTTCCGCGGCCGGCTGAACTTCATCCTGCTCAACCGCTATCCCTACACCACCGGCCACTCCATGATCGCGCCCTACGAGCACGTGGGTGAGCTCGACCGGGCCACGCCCGAGACCCTGGCCGAAATGATGGAGCTCGCCCAGCGCCTCCAGCGCGCCTTCGCCGCCGAGTACAAGCCCGAGGGGTACAACCTGGGGATGAACCTCGGCAAGATTGCGGGGGCCGGCGTCGCTGACCATTTGCCCCTCCACGTGCTGCCGCGCTGGGCCGGCGACACCAGCTTCATGACCACGGTGGGCGAAACCCGCCTCGAGCC
>MEKM01000107.1:0-1017 GCA_001766965.1 Acidobacteria bacterium RIFCSPHIGHO2_01_FULL_67_28
ATGTCCCGCACCCGCATCTTCTGGAGCGCCAGCGTCGCCGAATCCTGGCCGCCTCTGCAATGGCGCAGCGGCCTGAAAGGCCGCGACCTGCTCTCGGCGAGCGACCTCACGCCGGCCGAAACCGACTTCCTCCTGCAACTGGCCTTGCGGGTCAAGGCCCACCCGCTGCGCTACCGCGACGTGCTGGCCGGCAAGTCCCTGGCCATGCTCTTCGAAAAGCCCAGCCTGCGCACTCGCGTCACCTTTGAGCTGGCCATGACCCAGCTCGGCGGCCGCGCCCTCTACCTCGGCCCCGACGAGGTCGGCCTGGGCAAGCGTGAAGCGGTCAAAGACGTGGCGGGGAATCTGTCGCGCTGGGTGGAGCTGGTCATGGCGCGGGTCTTCTCCCACGAGAGCCTGGTCGAGCTGGCCGAGCACGCGAGCGTGCCGGTCATCAACGGCTTGTCGAACGCCGAGCATCCCTGCCAGGCGCTGGGCGATTTCCTCACCTTGCTCGAGCACAAGGGGAGACTCGCCGGGCTCACGCTGGCCTGGGTGGGCGACGGCAACAACGTCCTGCACTCGCTGCTCTATGTCGCCGCGCGCGCCGGCGTGCGGATGCAGGTGGCGACGCCGGCCGGGTACGAGCCCGACGCGGCCGTGCTCGCCCGCGTGCGCGGCGAAGGCGGCGAGCTTCTGCTGACCGAGGACCCGGCCGAAGCGGTCGCCGGCGCCGACGGCGTCTACACCGACGTCTGGACCAGCATGGGCCAGGAGAAGGAAGCGGAAGCGCGGCGGCAGGTCTTTCAGCCCTACCAGGTGAACGCGGAGCTGATGCGGCGGGCCCGGCCCGACGCGGTCTTCCTGCACTGCCTGCCGGCGCGCCGCGGCCTGGAAGTGACCGACGAAGTCATCGACTCGCCCGCCTCGGTCGTCCTCGACCAGGCCGAGAACCGGCTCCACATCCAGAAGGCCATCCTGCTGGCCCTGGGCGCCTAGAGGAGCCGGACGATGCCCATTGCGGTCGTGGCCATCGGC
>MEKM01000107.1:1061-6143 GCA_001766965.1 Acidobacteria bacterium RIFCSPHIGHO2_01_FULL_67_28
GCAGCGGCGCAACCTCGACCTCACCTGCGAAGGCATCGCCGCGGTGCTGGCCGCCGGCTACCAGGTGGTCCTCACCCACGGCAACGGCCCGCAGGTGGGCGACGCCTGGCTGCGCTCGGAGCTGGCCGCCGCCCAGGTCGAGCCGCTGCCGCTCGACGTCTGCGGGGCCGAGACCCAAGGGAGCATCGGCTACCTCCTCCAGCAGGTCTTGCACGACACTTTGCAGCGACGCGGCCTGGCGCGGCCGGTGGTGACGATGGTGACGCAGGTTTTGGTCTCGGGCCGCGACCCGGCCTTCCGGCGCCCCACCAAGCCCGTGGGGCCGTTCTACTCGCGCGAGGAGGCCGAGCGACGCCAGGCGACGCTCGGCTGGCAGATTGTTGAAGACGCGAATCGCGGCTGGCGGCGCGTGGTGCCCTCGCCGGCGCCGAAAGTGATCCTCGAGCTTGAGGCCATCCAAGGAGCGCTCTCGAGCGGCGCGCTCGTCATCGCCTGCGGCGGCGGCGGCATCCCGGTCATCTACCGCCAGAACCGCCTGGCGGGCATCGAGGCGGTGATTGACAAGGACCGCGCCTCGAGCCTGCTGGCCTGGGAACTCGAGGCGGAACTCTTCCTGATCTCGACCAGCGTCGAGCAGGTGGCGCTCGGCTACGCCACGCCGCGGCAGCGCGCCCTCGACCACGTGAGCCTGGCCGACGCTCGGCGATACCTGGCCGAAGGGGAGTTCCCGCCCGGCTCGATGGGGCCGAAGATCGAGGCGGCCATCGGGTATCTCGAGCGCGGCGGTCGCCTGGTCATCATCACCTCGCCCGAACGCATCCCCGAAGCCCTGCACGGCATGGCCGGCACCCGCCTCACCGCCGACGCCGAAGCGGCCCGCGGCCGCGTCAACCGCGTCGCCTGAAACCCGCCGCCTCCGTCGCATTCCTCGACAACCGCCGTTGAGATTCCCTGCACCTCGCAAGGTTGTTCGCGGGCAATGGCTTGCCACATCGGCGCGGGATTCCGCTGCACGGCCCGTTGTCTTTCTCGACAGAACGGGATCCTGGGCGAGAAATGGCCCCGCGTTTCTCGAAGAAAACAAACGGAATGTTGTCGGACCCGGCGCGGTCCGTGGCAGGGCGCGTGCGCTTAGAAGGGTGGCGGTCGCCCCGAAGGATCGGGGGAACGGCCGCCAGGGAGGTGCGCCATGACAGTCATCCTGGTACTGGCGACACTGCTCGCCTTCATCGCGCTCGACTATTTTTTGAGCCGGCGGAAGGCGGCGCAACCGGTAGTCGTCCGGCCCGTGGGCGCCATCCCGGCCGAGCCGCAGCCGGTCTACGTCGAAGGGTTCATGGTCCCGGACAACCTCCGCTACCACCCCGGCCATGCCTGGCTGCTGCCGGAACGGAAGCACCTGGTCCGGATCGGCCTGGATGAGTTCGCGGGGGTTCTTGCCGGGCCCATCGCCAAGATCGAGCTGCCCAAGCCCGGGCGCTGGCTCCGCCAGGGGCAGAAAGCCTGGACGCTTTACCGCGACGGCGCGAAGACCGAGATGGTTTCGCCCATCGAAGGCGAGGTCGTCGAAGTCAACTCCGCGCTCGCCCAGAACCCGTCGCTCCTGCGTCAGGACCCTTACGGGCGCGGCTGGTTGATGACCGTGTTCGTGCCCGATGAAGAGAGCACGGCGCGCAACCTGCTTCCCCAGGGCCTGGTGCGCAACTGGATGCGCGAGGCCGTGGAACGGCTCTACGCCCGGCAGCCGCAACTGGCCGGCGCGGTGGCCGCCGACGGCGGGCGTCCCACCCCGGACGTTTTCGCCGGACTGCCGGACGCTTCCTGGGAAGCAGTGACGCGGGAATTCTTCCTAAGCTAGTGGGAAGAGCGGCAGGAAATTCTGTCGCGTTTCCCCACAGGGACGTGCCCGGGGCGCGACATTTTGTCGCCCCGCGGGCTGGATTCTCTGCGCACCCTCCTAGGCCGCTGCAAATCCAGCGCTTGCACCGTCGCCTCCTGGCAGGCGGATTGCGCAGCAACAGGGTGGAAGGAGCGGACGATGTCGAGAGCCATCCTCTACGACAGCACGAAATGCATCGGCTGCCGGCTGTGCGAGGCCGCCTGCGCCGAGCGCTGGGGGCTGCCTTACGATGAGAAGGTCGCCGCGGAAGAGCAACTGTCCGCCCACAAGCTGACAGTCATCCAGACCCACGGCGACCACTTCGATCGCCGCTCCTGTATGCACTGCCTCGAGCCCACGTGCGTCGCGGTCTGCCCCGTCGGGGCCATGAAGAAGACGGCGCTGGGGCCGGTTGTCTATGACGAGAGCCGCTGCATCGGTTGCCGCTACTGCATGCTGGCCTGCCCCTTCCAGGTGCCGAGCTACGAGTGGAGCCAGCCGCTGCCCCGAGTGCGCAAGTGCGACATGTGCTACGAGCGGCAACTGGCCGGCCAGCTCCCCGCCTGCGTCGAGGCTTGCCCGACCGGCGCCACCCTCTGCGGGGAACGCGACGACCTCATCGCGGAAGCGGAGCGGCGCGTAGCCGAGAACTCCGACCAGTACCATGGCTTGTACGGCGTCATGCAGGCCGGCGGCACCTCGTTGCTGTTTGTGACCGCCGTTCCCTACGAAAAGCTCTGCCTGCAGCGACCCCTGCCGCCCCAGCCGCTCTCCGTGCTCACCTGGCGGATGCTGGCTCGCGTGCCGGACATCGTTGTGGTGGGCGCGTTGCTGCTGGGCGGCATCTGGTGGATCACGCGCCGCCGCAGCGAGGTGGCCGCCGCGGAAGCCCTGGAGGAAGAGCCATGAGCCGCTGGCTGGGTTGGCTGCCGCGAACCCTCTGGCAGTGGATCTTCTGGCTGCTGATTCTGGGCGGCCTCTACGCCGCCTACGTGCGCGTCGCCTACGGCCTGGGCGGCGCCACGAACTTGAGCGACCGCTTCCCGTGGGGCTTGTGGATCGGCTTTGATGTGCTCTGCGGGGTGGGCCTGGCCGCCGGCGGCTTTACCCTGGCCACCATCGTGCACGTCTTTGACGTCAAGCGCTACCGGCCCATCCTGCGCGCCACCATCCTGACCGCCTTCCTCGGGTATGGGCTCGTCATCCTGGCGCTGCTCTTCGACCTGGGCCGCCCCTATCGCGTCTGGCACCCGCTGGTGATGTGGAACCCGCGCTCGGTGATGTTCGAGGTGGCCTGGTGTGTGGCGCTCTACACCACCGTGCTCTTCCTGGAGTTCATCCCGGCGGTGTTCGAGCGCCTTGGTTGGGTGCGCCCGCTCGGCTGGATGCGCTCCTTCTCCGTGCCCATCGTGATCGCCGGCGTCATTCTCTCCACTCTGCACCAGTCCTCGCTGGGGAGTCTCTACCTGATCGTGCCCGATAAGCTCTACCCGCTCTGGTACACCCCGCTGCTGCCGTTTTTCTTCTTCCTCTCCGCCATTTGTGTGGGGTTTGCCATGATGCTGTTCGAGTCCTGGCACAGCAGCCGCGCCTTCGGCAAGCAGTTGGAGCTGCCGCTGCTGGCCAGCATGGGGCGCGTGTTGGCCGTGCTGCTCTCCGTCTACCTCCTGATCCGCTTCCTCGACCTCTACCACCGCGGAGTCTTGCCGCGGCTGCGCGAACCACGCACGGAAACCTATTTGTTCGCGCTGGAAGCCGCGCTGCTGCTCGTGCCCATGGTGCTGCTCTTCCTCCGCTCCATCCGCTTGAGCCCGGCCAGGCTGTACGGTTGCGCCCTCCTGGTCATCTTCGGGTTCGTCACCAACCGGCTGAACGTCAGCGTCACCGGCATGGAGGCCGGCTCCGGCGTCCACTACGTGCCCAAGTGGACGGAGGTGATGGTCACGCTCGCCATCATCGCCCTGGGTTTCGCCATCTTCCGCTTCGCCGCCCAGCATCTGCCCATCTTTGCAGAAGAGGTTCCGATCGTTTCGGGCCGGCCGGTTCCGCTCGCCGCCGCAGGAGATTGAGCCATGAGCGCGCCCCGCCGATTCGCATTGCGGCCCGGCCTGGCGGCCAAGCTGGCCGTCTGCCTGGTGGTGAGCACGGCCGCCTTCTTCGCGGTCTTCGGCTACTTGAACCTGCGCCTGCAACGCCGCCAGTCGGAAGAGATGGTGTTGCAGAGCGCCGACCGCATCAGCGACCTCATCCAGCGCAGCACCCAGTACCAGATGCTGCGCAACGACCGCGAGGCGCTCTACCAGGTCATCAAGACCATCGGCAGCGAGCCCGGCATCCGCCGCGTCCGCATCTTCAACGAAGAGGGCCGCATCAGCTTCTCGACCGACCCGGCGGAGGTCGGGTCGCTGGTCGACAAGCGCGCCGAGGCCTGCACCGCCTGCCACGCCCAGGAGGCCCCGCTCACCAAGCTCGACCGCCCCGACCGCGCCCGCATCTTCACCGACGCCCGCGGCGAGCGCGTGCTGGGCCTCATCCGCCCCATCGAAAACCAGCCTGCCTGCGCCGAAGCCGCCTGCCACGCCCATCCCGCCGAGCGGCGCATCCTGGGGGTGATTGACACCGATTTGTCGCTGGCGAAGGTGGACGCCCAGCTCGCCACCCACCAGGCGCAGCTCGTGCGCTTTACCGTGGTGGCTCTCATCCTCTCGTCGCTCGTCAGCGTGCTCTTCGTCTGGGCGGTGGCCCACAAGCCGGTGAAGGAGCTGATCGCGGGGACGAAGAAAGTCGCCGCCGGCAACCTCGACTACCGCCTGCCGGTGCGTTCCCGGGACGAGCTGGGCGAGCTGGCGGCCTCCTTCAACAAGATGACCGAGGAGCTGGCCCGCGCCCAGCAGGAGCTGACCGGCTGGGCGCGCACGCTGGAGGAGCGGGTCGAGCAGAAGACCGGCGAGCTCCGCCGGACCCAGGCGCACCTGGTGGCGAACGAAAAAATGGCCGCGCTCGGCAAGCTCGCCGCCACCGTCGCCCACGAGGTGAACAACCCCTTGTCCGGCATCCTCACCTACGCCCGCCTGACCCTGAAGTCCCTGGAGGCCGATGGCCGCGACCCCGCCACCCGGGCGGAGATGTCCGAGCAGCTTCGCATCATCGAGCGCGAGAGCCGCCGCTGCGGCGACATCATGCGGAACCTGCTCACCTTCGCC
>MEKM01000107.1:6159-7238 GCA_001766965.1 Acidobacteria bacterium RIFCSPHIGHO2_01_FULL_67_28
AGCGCGCGACGCAGCGCTTGAACACCCTGATCGAGCGGGCGCTGACTCTGGTGCAGCACCAGCTGGAGCTGCAGGGGATCGAGCTCGAAAAGAACCTGGCCGCCGACCTGCCGCCGCTCGCCTGCGACGCCGGGCAGATCCAGCAAGCGCTGCTGGCGCTGCTCGTGAACGCCGCCGAGGCCATGCCGCGCGGCGGGCGCTTGCGGGTCGAGACCCGCCTCGACCCTGCCGGCCACGGCGTCGAAGCCCGCGTCGAAGACACCGGCCCGGGCATCCCGCCGGAAATGCTGCCGCGCATCTTCGAGCCCTTCTTCACCACCAAGGAAGACGAGCAGCGCACCGGGCTGGGCTTGGCGGTGGCCGAAAGCATCGTCGAGCAGCACGGCGGGGCGATTAGCGTGCGCTCCACGCCGGGGGTCGGAACCGAATTCATCGTCCACCTGCCGCTGGAGATGCCCGCGGCGGTGGGCGCCGGAGGAATCCAAGAAGCGAGGTAACTCCCATGAACACCCTAGCCACGGAAACCAAGAAAGCCGCCGCCCGCCTCCTCATCGTGGACGACGAGCTGGTGGTGCGCGACTCGCTCGGCAAGTGGTTTGTGAGCGAAGGCTACCAGGTGCGCGCCGTCGAAAGCGCCCGCCAGGCTCTGGAGTCGCTGGCCCGGGAGTCCTTCGACGTCGCCCTCATCGACATCAAGATGCCGGGGATGGACGGGATGGAATTGCAGAACCGCCTGCGCGAGCTCGACCCTGACCTGCTTCTCATCATCATGACCGGCTACGCCTCGGTCGAAACCGCCGTGCAGGCGCTCAAGCGCGGCGCCTACGACTACATCACCAAGCCCTTCGATCCGGACGAGCTGGCGCACCTGGTGACCAAGGCGCTCGAGCACCGGCAGGCCAAGCGCGAGGTGGCGCGCCTGCGGGAAAACCTGGAAGAGATCGCGCCGCCGACCGAGCTCATCGGCCAGGGCCCGGCGATGAAAAAGGTCCACGAGCTCATCCAAATGGTCGCGCCCACCGACGCCACCGTGCTGATCGCCGGCGAAAGCGGCACGGGCAAAGAGCTCGTCGCCCGCG
>MEKM01000108.1 GCA_001766965.1 Acidobacteria bacterium RIFCSPHIGHO2_01_FULL_67_28
CTTCCGCTACGGCGGGGAAGAGTTCACTTTGGTGTTTGCGGACCGGTCCGCGAAAGAGGCCTTGCCCTTTGCCGAGTCGCTGCGGCAGGCGATTGCCAGCAGCGGCTTTGTCTTGCGGGGGCCCGATCGTCCCCAGGACAAACCCGAGCAGAAAGTCGAGCCCAAGTCGAAAAAATCCGTGACCATTGCCATCAGCATCGGGTTGGCCGAGCGCTCGAAGAGCCATTCGACCCCGGAGCTGGTCTTGGAGGCGGCCGACCACGCCCTCTACCGCGCCAAAGAGGCCGGGCGGAACTGCACGAAGCTCGCCGAAGGCACTGCGGGTTGATCCCGGCTCGAGACGGTCATTCGGCTCATCGGCGTTCGTGGGCCAGGGGTTAAAAGAGTGGCGCGCCCGGAGGGAGGAGTTTACCCTGAGCGGAGCCGAAGGGAACCCCCGACCTTCTGGTTTCCGCCGCAGGCGGACTCTATCCAGAGCTGCCGGATTGAGCGCGCGCAAGGATGCGCTTCAACTCTTCTCGCCCCTGCCCGGATTTCAAGTGTCGTTCGCGACGCATCGCTTCGGCGCGCGTTTCGAATGCCTCCTGACGCACGAGCTCCCACGGGCCTCGATTCTTGGTGGACTTTGTAATCCCGGTATTGTGCTGGCCGAGACGCTGAACAGGATCGGCCGTGAATCCCACATAGTGCCGGCCTGTCGCCAGGCTGCGCAGGACGTAGACAGTGAACACAACCAAATGGCGCGCCCGGAGGGATTCGAACCCCCGACCTTCTGGTTCGTAGCCAGACGCTCTATCCAACTGAGCTACGGGCGCGGGGCAGGAAAACAATTGTAGAGGCCCGGCGCGCGAGTGTCAACGCGCCCCCGCCACCGCGCAGCAGAACCCGCACCGCGGGACTTGACTTGCCTCCGCAGACCGCCTAGACTCCCAGCGTCCGGGGGCTGATTGGGGCAAGCCCAGGCCAGTTGGTTCCCTTTTTCCCGAGGAGGCTCGGTGAGCGGAAAAGGGGCTTTGCCTTCCCGGTTGCACCCGCCTATCTCTTCTCCAGCAGGAGGCGTCATGCGCGCGTCCACATTGTTCCGGTATGGTTTGTTTCTCCTCTCGTTGCTGCTCCTGGTCACGGGAAGCGCCTGGGCGCAGGCGCAGGCCACTACAGGCGTGATTGAAGGCACGGTGACCGACCCGAGTGGCGCCGTCGTCCCGGGGGCTCAGATCACCGTGACCCACGTGGGCACCGGCTTCGAGCGCCGCGCCACCACCGACGAGAACGGCTTCTACCGCGCCGTGCTGCTGCCCCTGGGAACCTACCGGGTCACAGCCGAGCACAGCGGGTTTGCGCGGCTCGTGCTGGAAGAGATCGAAGTCACCCTGGGCAGGACCGTGCGCGTGGACGCGCAGCTGAAGATCGCGCCGGCAGGCGAACAGGTAGTGGTGACCGCCGAAGAACCCCTGGTGGCCGTGGCCCAGACGGAAACGAGTGACGGCCTAGGCGACCGGGCCGTGCACGAGCTGCCCACCGGCAACCGCAACTACCTCGACTACCTCACCCTCACCCCCAACGTGCACATCAGCATGGGCACCGACGGCCCGCAGATCAACGTCAACGGCCAGAAGGGCGTGCAGACCAGCTTCAACGTGGACGGCGCCGGCGCCAACAACACCTTTTTCGGCGAGCAGCGCGGCGGGCAGCGCCCGGTGGCGAACGTGGTGCTCGAAGCGGTGAAGGAGTTCCAAGTGGTGTCCGAGGGCGCGCCGCCCGAATTCGGCGGCTACTCCGGCGCCTTCATCAACGTGGTCACCAAGTCCGGCACCAACGACCTGCACGGCTCGGTCTTCTATTTGCAGGAGGCCGGCGCCCTCACCTGGAGCCTGGCCGACAACACCCGCTGGCGCGACTATCACCGCGAGATGACCGGAGCCAGCATCGGCGGGCCCATCGTGAAGGACAAACTCTTTTTCTTCGGCACCTACGAGCAGGTCTACAACAACCTCAACAAGGCCACCGACCTGACTCACTGCTGCACGACCTTTCCGGGGGGTGTCGCCACCTTTACTTCGCCGACGGCCGGCGGGGTGCCAGTCAACCTGGCCGACTTTTTCATGGCACGGTTCGGCAGCCTGGAATCCGGCCCCATCTTCCACTCCAACGACCTCCAGGCCTTCCTCGTCAAGGGCGACTGGCATCCGAACCCGGACCACACCGTCACACTCCGGCACTACTTCGCCCGCTCCATCCAGGACAACGGCACCTTCGACGTCACCACCTTCGGCCGCACCGCCAACGGCGAAGAGTTCAGCCGCAGCAACGCCTTCATCGCTTCCTGGACCTGGGCTTATTCGCCCACGCGCTTGAACGAGTTCCGCTTCCAGTACGCCCGCGACTGGCGACCCCGCGAGCACGTGCAGCCGCCCGACCTCCCCGATACCTCCATCGGCCCCTGCACCGCCTTGTCGGAATTCGGCTCCACTCCGACCACCGGCTGCATCAGCCAGGGCGGGATGTCGGGGCGCAACTACCGCTTCGGCCGGCCCTTCTTCCACCCCAGCTCCGTGCTCGATGAGCAGTTCCAGTGGAACGACAACTTCACCATCATTCACGGCCGCCACGCCGTCAAAGTCGGCTTCAGCATCTACCACATCCGCATCAAGAACTTCTTCCAGGGGTTTGCCCGCGGCCGCTATACCTTCAGCTCGGTGGAAGGCTTCCTCAACTTCGTGAACATTGGGCCGAACTTCGTCGAGTGCTCGGACGGCTCCACCAACGCGGCGGCCACCTGTCCGCTGGGCACCTTCATCACCGGACCCGTGTCCCTCTACCTCCAGTTCACTCCCATCGGCACCAACACCTTTGACCAGGCCTCGAACAACAACTTCAACCAGGATGAGCAGGGGCTCTTCATCCAGGACACCTGGCAGGCGCGGCCGGGCTTGACCCTCACCTACGGGCTGCGCTGGGACAACTTCAACCAGCGCAAACCCATCATGCCGCCCGACCAGACCCTCATCGGGCAGTTCCTCGCCGACCCGCTCTTCCCCTCCGACGGCAAAGTCCCCGGCTACCACAAGGCGTTCCAGCCGCGCTTTGGCCTGGCCTGGGATCCGTGGAATGACGGCAAGACCGTCTTCCGCCTGAACGGCGGCGTCTTCTTCTCCCGCATCCCGGCGCTGATGGTGGCCAATGGCACCGCCAACAACGGCTCCATCGCCGGCACCGTATTCCGCGCCAGCTTCCTGGCGCCCTTCGGGCTGGCCCCGCCGGCCTATCCGGATTGCATCCTCGGCCCCTTCACCCCGCCGAACTGCCCCACCAACCCGGCGGTGCAGCCGTTTGATCCCGGCGTGGTTCTCTTCTCCGAAGACTTCGTCTATCCGCGCACCTACCAGGGGAGCTTCTGGGTGGAGCGGGAAATCGCCAGGGACTGGGCCATCTCCGCGGGCTTCAACTACGCCCACGCCACCCACCTGAACCGCCTGGCCGCCTTCAACCATCCCCCAGCGGTCGGCGTGGCAGCGGACGGCCGCACTTTCTACGGGTTCGGCGCCGGACCGTTCAGCTCCGGCGGCACGAATGGCCCCGCCATCTTCGGCCAGGGCATCGCCCAGTTCAGCGGCCTCATTACCAGCCAGGCCAGCTCCCTCTACCGTGCCTTCACACTCAAGCTGGACAAGAGGTTCAGCCGGGGCTTCCTGATGACCGCTCACTACACCTACTCGCGCGACGAGGACGACGACTCCAACGAGCGCGACCAGTTCAGCTTCCAGTACAGCGACCCCGTCAACTTCGGCCCCGAGCGCGGCCCCAGCAGCCGCGACCAGCGCCACCGCTTCAGCCTCTACGCCCTCTGGAACCTCCCCTACGGCATCACCTGGACCAACACCTTCGTGGCTGCCTCCGCCCGGCCTCGCTCCGCGCTCTGCAACTTCGACGCCAACGGCGACCTCGACGCCAACGGCGACCGCGTCTTCACCGACGGCGCCGGCAACTACTCCTGCGGGTTTGGCGGCGCCGGGCGCGTCGTCGAGCTCGACCCCGGCCAGTTCGTCACCCTCGTGCCCACGCTCACGGGCGGCTTCGACACCGGCCGCAACAGCTTCCGCCGCGACGACGAGCAGTTCGACTGGAGCATGCGCCTCCAGAAGACCTGGACCTTCCGCGAGCGCTACAACCTCATCCCCATGCTCGAGTTTTTCAACATCACCAACCACGACAACTTCCGCTTCCCGGCCTGCGACGAACTGCAGAGCTGCTTCCTGGGGACGTTCCTGCAGATCCCGGGCGACCCCACGCGGGTGCGGCTCGGTATGCGCTTCGAGTGGTAGAATCCTCCTAGGGGACGGGGCGGCCCGGCGCACGGCGCCGCCCCGTCACACCCCGGTTTGCCATGCCCGCTCCCTCCACCATCCGCGACCCTTCTCTCGCCGCTGAAGGTGAGCGCAAGATCGAATGGGTCGCGCTCCACTCCCATACCCTGAACGCCCTCCAGCGCAGCCATCTCAATGACGGCAGCCTGCGCGGCCGCCGCATCGCCATGGCCATCCACCTCGAGGCCAAGACCGCCCATCTGGCCTGGCTCTTCCACGAAGCCGGCGCCCGGGTGGCCGTCACCGGCAGCAATCCCTGGAGCACCCAGGATGACGTGGCGGCGGCGCTCGCCCGCCGCGGCCTCGAGGTCCACGCCCTTCACGGCGCCGACCCCGCCACCTTTGACCAGCACCTGCTGCGCACGCTCGACACCCGGCCTGACCTCATCCTCGACGACGGCGCCGAGCTGGTCGCGCGCCTGCACGAAAAGCGCCGCGACCTCCTCCCGGGCGTGCGCGCGGCCTCGGAAGAGACCACCAGCGGCGTCCTCCGCCTCGCCGCCATGGAGCGCGAAGGCGCCCTCGCCATCCCCGTCATCGCCGCCAACAACGCCCGCTGCAAGCAGATGTTCGACAACCGCTACGGCACCGGCCAGTCCACCCTCACCGCGCTGTTGAGCGCCACCAACCTCCTGCTGGCCGGCAAGACCACGGTCGTCGTCAGCTACGGCTGGTGCGGGCGCGGCCTGGCGGCCTACGCCCGCGGCTTCGGCGCCCGGGTGGTGGTGGTCGAGATCGACCCCATCAAGGCGCTCGAAGCCGTCGCCGAGGGCTTCGAAGTGATGTCGCTCGCCGAAGCGGCGCCGGTCGGCGACCTCTTCATCACCGCCACCGGCAGCATCCAGGTGCTGCGCCGCGAGCACTTCGAGCGGATGAAGGACGGCGCGCTCATCGCCAACGCCGGGAACTTCGCGCACGAGATTGACATCGCCGCGCTCGAGCAGCTCGCCGGGGAAGGGCGCGAGGTCCGCCGGCACATCACCGAATACGTGCTCGGCGACGGCCGCCGCCTGCACCTGCTGGCGCACGGGGCGCTCGTCAACATCGCCGCCGCCGACGGCCACCCGGTCGAGGTCATGGACATGAGCTTTTCCGTGCAGGCGCTCTCGCTGCACTACCTCGCCCGCCACGCCGGCGAGCTCAAGCCGGGCGTGCACCCGTTGCCGGAAGAGATTGACACCGCCATCGCCCGCGCCCGGCTGGAGCTGCTGGGGGTGAAGCTCGAGAAGCCCACGCCCGAGCAGGAAGCCTACCGGCAGAGCTGGCGCTGACAGGATTCGCGATGCCCAAGTCCATCGTCAAAGACCCGGCCCTGGCCCCCGAAGGCCAGCGCAAGATCCGCTGGGTGGAACAGCACGCCCCGGTCTTGAACGCCCTCTTCAAGAAGTACCTCGCCGACGGCACCCTGCGGGACGTCCCCGTCGGCGTCTGCATCCCGCTCGAGGCCAAGACCGCTTACTTGAGCATCCTGCTCCACCGCGCCGGGGCGCGCGTGGCCCTGGCGGGCACGGGTCCGGGGTACGTCCAGGACGACGTCGCCGCCGCGGTGGCCGCCGAAGGCGTAACCGTCTTCGCCGAGGCCGACGCTTCGGCGGAAAGATTCGAAGCGCACTTGAACCGCGTGCTCGAAACCGGCCCGGTGCTGCTGGTCGACGACCGCGCCGAGTTCACCCGCCTGCTGCACACTAGCGTGAAGCAGCGCGCCAGCCAAGTCTGGGGCGCCACCGAGCAG
>MEKM01000109.1 GCA_001766965.1 Acidobacteria bacterium RIFCSPHIGHO2_01_FULL_67_28
GCGAGAAGGGGCTGCGCTTCGCCATCCGCGAAGGCGGCCACACCGTAGGAGCAGGGGCGGTAACAGAGATTTTGGAATAAGCGGCGCCCTTCGGGCCTCTGGCTCTCAGGGTAAACCGGCACCGTCACTGAAATTTTGGAGTAAGAGATGCGCGAGATCATCACGCTCGAGTGCACCGAGTGCAAGGGCCGGAACTACACCACCACCAAGAACCGGCGCAAGCATTCGGAGCGGCTGGAAACGAAGAAGTTCTGCTCCCGGTGCCGGAAGCACACCGGGCACAAGGAGACGAAGTAGCAGGGGCGTTTACCCTGAGGCGCAGCCGAAGGGTAGGTTCAACAGTGCCGTGGCAGAGGAGAAGGGGAATGCGTGGTTTTGCTACATGGTTCGCTGCCGCGATGGTTCCTTCTACGCAGGAATCACGAATGACCTGCGGAGACGGGTCGATGAGCACAATCGAGGCGAAGCAGCGAGTTACACAGCCAAGCGGCGTCCAGTCAAGCTGATTTGGGCGGAAGGGTTCGACAGTCAAAGGGCGGCGAGGAGACGAGAAGTTGAGGTCAAGGGTTGGAGCCGGAGGAAGAAAGTGGACCTGCTGCGCAGAAACCCTTCGGCTCCGCCTTCGGCGTCGGCTCAGGGTAAAGGGGCGTAGGTTCAACGGTAGACCGCCGGTCTCCAAAACCGGATGTGGGGGTTCGAATCCCTCCGCCCCTGCCAATTCGCGCGAGCGAATTGGGATCGAGTAAGGGAGTGCGATGCGCGCAGTCAAAGAAGTAGCGATGGCCCCGGGCGGGGGCAGCAGCGAGCCGCCCTCGGGCACGACGGCCGCGGTGCTCGGTTGGCCGGGGCGCACGCGGCAGTTCCTGCACGACGTGCGGCTGGAGATGCGCAACGTCACCTGGCCGAGCTGGCCGGACGTGCAGGCGACGACCATCGTGGTGCTGGTGGCGACTTTCTTCTTCGGGTTCTACCTGGGCCTGGCGCTGGACGTCCCCCTGGGCCGGTTGATGGACTGGTTCTTGCGAATCGGCAAGGAGTTGGTGCGGTAGTGGAACAAGCGACCAAACAGAAGCAGTGGTACATCATCCACACCTACTCGGGCTTCGAGCGCAAGGTGGCCGAGAGCCTGCGGAGCCGCGTGGAAGCCTTCGGGCTGCAAGAGCGGATTGGCGAGGTAAAGATCCCCACCGAGCCGGTCATCGAGATGAAGGGCGGCAAGAAAGTGACCAGCGAGCGCATGTTCTACCCGGGCTACGTGCTGGTCGAGATGGAGATGGACGAGCACACCTGGCACGTGGTGCGCTCGACGCCGCGGGTCACCGGGTTCGTGGGCAGCGGCACGTCGCCGACGCCGCTGTCGCCGGCCGAGGTCGAACAGATCCTCCACCGCGTGGAGGTGGCCGCCGACAAGCCCAAGCCCAAGTTGAGCTTCGAGCGCAACGAGAGCGTGCGCATCATTGACGGGCCCTTTACGAACTTCACCGGGGTGGTGGAGGAAGTCAACCCGGAGCGCAACACCCTGAAGGTGATGGTGACGATTTTCGGCCGGGCCACCCCGGTCGAGCTCGATTTCCTGCAAGTGGAGAAGGTGTAGGCCATGGCCGCCCCCAAAGGCAAGAAGATTACGGCGCTGATCAAGCTGCAGATTCCCGCCGGGAAGGCCACGCCGGCGCCGCCCGTGGGCCCGGCGCTCGGCCAGCACGGCGTGAACATCATGGAGTTTTGCAAGCAGTTCAACGCCAAGACGTCGGCGAAGGACCAGGAAGGGCTGATCATCCCGGTGGTGGTGACGGTCTTCCATGACCGCTCCTTCACCTTCATCACCAAGACGCCCCCGGCGGCGGTGCTCTTGAAGCGCGCCGCCAACATCGCCAAGGGCTCGGGCGAGCCCAACAAGAACAAGGTCGGCACCGTGACCGAGAAACAGGTGGCGGAAATCGCCAAGGTGAAGATGCCGGACTTGAACACCGCGTCGCTCGAGGCGGCCGTGAAGACCGTCAAGGGCACGGCCCGCTCGATGGGCCTGGACGTGGTGCCCTAAGGAGACCGAAGGTGAGCGTAGCCGTCGCCCGCAGCGGAAAAAAGATTCGCCAGGCCCGCGCCCAGGTGGAAAAGCGCCCGTACGCAATGGACGAGGCCACCGCGCTGCTGAAGAAAGTCCACTTCACCAAGTTCGACGAAACCGTCGAGCTGGCGCTGAACCTGGGGGTTGACCCCAAGCACGCCGACCAGATGGTGCGCGGCACGGTGGTGCTGCCGCATGGCCTCGGCAAGAGCGTGCGCGTGGTGGCCATCGCCGGGGGCGAAAAGGTGAAGGAAGCCGAAGCGGCCGGGGCCGACTTCGTGGGCGGCGACGACCTGGTGCAGAAGATCCAGCAGGGCTGGATGGACTTCGACGCCGTCATCGCCACGCCCGACATGATGAAGTCGGTGGGGCGGCTGGGGCGGGTGCTGGGGCCGCGGGGCCTGATGCCGAACCCGAAGACCGGCACGGTCACCTTCGACGTCGGCAAGGCCATCCAGGAGACCAAGGCCGGCAAGGTGGAGTTCCGCGTGGAGAAGGGCGGCATCATTCACACGGCCGTCGGCAAGGTTTCTTTCGACGCGGCCAAGCTCGCCGAGAACGCCCGGGCGCTCATCGGCGCCGTGGTGCGCGCCAAGCCGGCGGCCGCCAAGGGGCGCTACGTGAAGAAGATTACCTTGAGCTCGACCATGGGACCGGGGATTGTGATCGACCCGGCTTCGGTCGAAGCCAACATCTAGAGGAGACGCCGGCCGTGGCCAAGAAGCGCAGCCAGAAGCAGCGGGACATCGAAGCGCTGCACGAGGATTTGCTGCAGGTGTCGAGCCTGCTGCTGGCGAGCTTTCAGGGGCTGACCGCCCAGCAGGACACGGAACTGCGGCGGCTGATCCACAGCGTGGGGGGGAAGTACCGCGTGGTGAAGAACACCTTGGCGCAGCGCGCTGCCCAGGACACGCCGGCCGCGTCCCTGCTCCAGGGCTTGAAGGGGGCGAACTCCATCGCCTACACCCAGGGCGACCCGCTGGCGCTGGCCAAGGCGCTGGCCAAGTACGCCAAAGACAACCCGAGCTTCGCCTTCCGCGCCGGCCTGGTGGAGGGCCGGGTGGTGTCGGTGGCCGAGCTGCAAGCCCTGGCCAGCCTGCCCGGGCGCGAGGAGCTTTTCGCCAAGCTGCTGGGCCTGCTGCAAGCTCCGGCGCAGCGCCTGGTGGTGGTCTTGAGCGCCCCGGGGCGCCAAGTGGCCGTGGTGCTGGGCCAGGCGGAGAAAGAGAAAAAGTTCAAGGAAGCAGACTGAACTCATCTTTCCGAGACGAGGAGGAACACCGCAGTGAGCGAGAAAGCCAAGTTGGACAAGCTGGTTGAAGAAATCAAGGGCCTCTCCTTGCTGGAGGCCGCGGAGCTGGTGAAGCGGCTGGAGGAGGAGCTGGGCGTGTCGGCAGCTGTGCCGATGATGGCGGCGGCCGGGGCGGCCGGCGCTCCGGGCGCGGCGGCGGCGGCCGAGGAACAGACGGAGTTTACGGTCGTCCTGAGCGAGGTGGGACCGAACAAGATCAACGTCATCAAGGCGGTCCGCGAGGTCACCAGCCTGGGCCTGAAGGAGGCCAAGGATCTGGTCGACAGCGCCCCCAAGCCGGTCAAAGAGGGCGTGCCCAAGGACGAGGCCGAGACCATCAAGAAGAAGTTCGAAGCGGCTGGTGCCAAAGTCGAAGTCAAATAGCCCCTCGGGCCCCGACCGGAGTCGGGGCCGAGGGCGGAGTGTTTCCGCAGGAGCCGGAAGGAGTCTATGAGCAATCGCAAGCAGGGTGTGAACAGCTGGGAGCGTCCGCGGCTGGATTTCTCCAAGATCGCAACCACGATCAAGATCCCGAACCTTATCGATGTGCAGCGGCGGTCCTACGACCGTTTTCTGCAGATGGACCGGTTGCCCGCCGAACGGGAGGACACGGGGTTGCAGGGAGTGTTCACCTCGGTCTTCCCCATCCAGGACTTCCGGGGGTTGTCGCAGCTGGATTTCGTCGACTACTCCATCGGCAACTGGGAGTGCAAGTGCGGGACGCTGAAGGGCCTGCACCACCTGCGCACGCCCTGCCGGAGCTGCGGCGCCAGCCTGCGCACCGACCCCAAACGCGCCGGGGAAGAGCTGCTCTGCCCCCGCTGCGGCACGGCCAACAAGAACGCCCTGGTCATCTGCAACCGCTGCGGCGATCCGGTGGGGATGCAGCTGAAGTACGACGTGCCGGAGTGCCAGGAGCGCAGCATGACCTACGCCGCGCCCCTCAAGGTCACCATCCGCCTGACCATCTACGAAAAGGACCCGGACACCGGCGCCAAGTCCATCCGCGACATCAAGGAGCAGGAGGTCTACTTCGGCGACGTTCCCTTGATGACCGACAACGGCACTTTCATCATCAACGGCACCGAGCGCGTCATCGTCAGCCAGCTCCACCGCTCCCCCGGCGTCTTCTACGAGTCGTCGAACAACCGCACTTACTTCCTGGGTAAGATCATCCCCTACCGCGGCTCCTGGGTGGAGTTCGAGTTTGACGCCAAGAACATCCTTTCGGTCCGCGTCGACCGCAAACGGAAACTGCTGGGCACGGTCTTCCTCCGCGCCCTGGGGCTGAAGAACACCGAGGAGATCCTCCGCACCTTCTACACCATCGAACGGGTGACGCTCGAGGGCAAGAAGCTGCACTGGCAGACCTCGCCGGGCCTGGTGGGGCGCAAGCTCTCCCGCGAAATCCGCCACCCGCGCACCGACGAGCTCATCGCCTCGGCCGGCCGCGTCATCGCCCCCAGCGTCTACGAGGAAATCGTGCGGGGCAAGCTGGCCCAGGTCGAAATCGGGCCGGCGGACCTGGAAGGGGCCTACACCGCCGCCGACATCATCAACACCCAGACCGGCGAAGTGCTGCTCGAGGCCAACCACGAGCTCACCCCCGACGCCCTCGCCCAGGTGATGGATGCCGGGATCGCCGAGCTGGCCCTCTTTTTCCCCGAGCGGGACGACCTCGGCGTCACCTTGAGCCAGACGCTCCGCAAGGACACCCTGCGCGCCCCGCAGGAGGCTTTGATCGAGATCTATCGCAAGCTCCGCCCCGGCGACCCGCCCACGCTCGAGACCGCCACCTCGCTCTTCCAGGGAATGTTCTTCGACGCCCGCAAGTACGATTTCTCCCGCGTGGGCCGGCTGAAGTTCAACATCAAGCTGGGCCTGAACACCCCGCTCGAGAAGCGCACCCTCGAGGCCCGCGACTTCATCGAGGCCATCAAGTACCTCTTCAAGATGCGCAAGAACCCCGACGGGCGCTTCCAGCCGGACGACATCGACCACCTGGGCAACCGCCGCGTGCGCTCGGTGGGCGAGCTGCTGGAAAACCAGTTCCGCATCGGCCTGGTGCGCATGGAGCGCGCCATCAAGGAGAAGATGTCGGTCTACCAGGAAATCGCCACCGCCATGCCGCACGACCTGGTGAACGCCAAG
>MEKM01000110.1 GCA_001766965.1 Acidobacteria bacterium RIFCSPHIGHO2_01_FULL_67_28
CCATCGAGTTCTAGGCTCCTTTCGGGCGGCCGGTTCGGCGCGCGGCGCGCGGGGGCGGAGCGGCGGCTCCGTTGCCCGCCGATGACTTGTCCAGGTCGGCGAGCAGCTGCCGCACGCGGCTGCGCAGCTCCTCCACCCGGAAGGGCTTGGCCAGGAAGGGCAAACGGACCTCGGCCAAGAAATCAGCGGTTTCCCGGGCCAGGGTGTCGCCGGTGGTGAAGAGCAGACGGCGGGCCAGCCCGGACTCGCGGTCGCGCAGGGCGCGGTAGAAAGCCGGGCCGTCCACCTCCGGCATGCGGATGTCGCAGATGACCAGATGGAAGGGCTGCTCAAAAGCCTCGTAGAGGGCGCGGCGGCTTTCGGTGTGCGCGCGGACTTCGTATCCCTGCTGGCTCAAGGCGTCGGCGATCAGCCGGGCTACGGCCGGCTCGTCGTCCACCACCAGGATGCGCCAGCCGTTTTCCTGCCCCGGGGCCGGAGGCGGAGCGACCGCGACCGCGCTCCCGAGGCCTCGGGACGCCTCCACCCGGTGCCGGGGCAGCCGCACGATGAAGGTGGCGCCTGCGCCCGGCGCACTCTCGACGCCGATGTCGCCGCCGTGCTCCTTGACGATGGCCTGGCAAATGGACAGGCCCAGACCCGTGCCTTCCCGCGGCGGCTTGGTGGTGAAGAAAGGGTCAAAGATATGGGGGAGCACCGCCGGGGCGATGCCGGGGCCGTCGTCGGAGATCCGGACTTCGGCTTGCCCATCGGCGGCGCCGCCCAGCCGGACGCGGATCGTGCCCTGGTCGCGCTGGCTGCGGATGGCCTGCTCGGCGTTGAGCAGCAGGTTGAGGAAGACCTGCTGCAGCTGGTGAGGGTCGGCCCAAACGCTGACGCGCTCCGGCGCGTACTCCCGCGCCACCTGGAGGTTCGCCACCTTGAGCTCGTAGGCGCGCAGCGAGAGGGTGCGCTCGAGGAGCTCGGCCAGGTCCACGGCCTGTTTTTCCGCCTTGGCCTCGCGGGCGAAGAGCAGCAGGTTCTGCACCACGCGCCCGGCGCGCTGGGCTTCCTGCACCAGCAGGCGCGCCTTCTCCTGCAGCTCCGCCGGGAGCGGAGCGGCGAGCAAGAGCTGGGCGTAGCCGGCGACGGCGGTCAGCGGGTTGTTCAGCTCGTGGGCGATGCCGGAGACGAGCTGCCCCAGCGAGGCCAGCTTTTCCCGCTGCAACACCTTGTCCTCCAGCACCCGCTGGGCGGTGATGTCGCGGTAGACCTCGACCCGCCCCACCAGGCGGTGCTGCAGGTCGAGCAGCGGCCGCGCGAACCGCTCCAGCACGCGCCGGCGCGGTTGCAGGAGATCCACCTCGTCCCAGCAGACCTGGTCGGGGTGCGCCTCGAGGTGCGCCCAGTGGCCGAGCGCCTGGTCGGGCGCCTGCAGGTGGGGTTTGAGCTCTTCGACCGCCTCGGCTTGCGTGCGCCCGGCCGCAATCTGCTGCGGCCGGACCCCGAAGAGTTGGCTCAAGCGGTGGTTGGCATAGGCGATGCGCCCCTCGGCGTCGAGCAACCACACCCCGTCGTGGATGGAGTCGAGCAGGCCTTGCAGGCGGGCTTCGCTGACCTGCAAGGCGTCTTCAGCCTTGTGCTCCCGGGCCGCGTCCTGCACCAGCCCGAGGACCGGCGCGCCGCCGGCCGGGCCGGCCGGAAGCAGCACGAGCTCGAATTCCTTCTCCGCCCCGGCCTTCAGCCGCCAGCGGCACCGGCCACGAAAGCCCGGCGGGCGGCGCGTCCGCAGCCAGCCGGCCACCGGCTCCCAGTCGGGCGGAGACAGGAAATCGGCCAGGGAGCGGCCCGGAAGCTCCCCGGGGGCGTAGCCGGTCCAGTGCAGCAGCGTCGCATTGGCTTCGAGCAGCGCGCCGTCGGCCGCGAGCAGGAACACGCCCTGGCCGGCGTGGTCGAAAAGAACTTGATAGCGCCGCTCGAGCTGCTCCTCGGCGCGGCGCCGGCGCCGCCCCGCCAGTATCTCCCCCGCCAGGAGCAGCAGCAGCCGGCCCTCTTCTTCTCCCTCCGGCCTCTCCGGCCAATTCCCCCCGCACTCGACCAGCAGCCCCGCCGGGTCGCCCGGCCCGGGCACGAGCGGCAGCAAGCGCACCGAAGCGTCCCCAGTCGGGAGGACCGCCGAGGCCGACCAGGGCTCCAGCGCCGCCGCCCACGTTTCCGGCGCGACCGTGAGCCCGCGGGCTTCGCCCAGGGCCTGTTCCCAGGGAAAGCGGGCGTCCCCGAGCGGAAGCTCGGTCGGAAGCCAGTGAGCGGCGCCCGCCGCCGCCACTTGCCGCAGCGTGTCGCCTTCGCGCTCGTAGAGGGCCGCTGCTTCGGCCGCATCCAGCTCCCGGTAAGCGGCCACCAGACGAAACAGCTCCGAGCCGGTGGCCCAGGCGCGCCACAGCGCGCTCTCGGCCCGCCGCCAGGCTTCCCGCTGGCGCTCGAGCTGCTCCGAAACCTCCCGCAACCCCACCTGCTCGAGCCGTCCCCCGAGCGCCGCCGCCACCACCGCCCCGAGTCGCAGCTCCTCCGCGGCGGGCTCGGCGGCGGACTTGGCGAAGCCGCCGAGGACGCAGCCCTGGGCGCGCCCGCCGGCCAGAACCGGAAGCACCAACAGGCGGGCCGCTTCGTTCAGCGGCGGAGGCAGCAAGCGCCGGCCCGCCTCGCCTTCGGCCAGCCACGCCGGTTCCCCTTCGGGCAAAGCGCGGTCGAGCTCCGGAAAGGCCTCGAGCGTCAAATCTCCGAAGCACTCCCACTCCGGGGCCGAGGCCGCCAGGGGCTGCAAGGCCCGCCCGCCCGCGTCCAGCCGCCACAGCGTGACCCCGTCGGCTTCCCACAGGCGCCGCAGAAAGTCGCAGGCTTGTTGGAAAAACTCTTCCGGAGCTTGCCGGGCGCTTAGGCGCAGGAAGTCGCTTGCCAGCTCAAAGGCCCGAACGCGATCGCTGCGTACCAACCAGCCCGGCATCGGGGTGCGTTCCTAGAAGGGTCGCCGCAGAACCACCCAGCAGATGACCGCATCCGCCAGCACGAAGGCTGCGATGAAGATCAGCCTCCTCCAATGTGTCCCCATCCTCTTCGGCTCCTGCCTCGGCGCCCCTCGTCCTGCGGGCGTGCTCACTCGCTCGACTAAGCAGTCTGGTGGCCAGAGTCCTGCGAAGAAAAGACCATCCAGATCAACGAGATACGGTCTCTAGGGAGGAGACGGAAAGGCCGCCGGTTTCAAAATGAAACCGACGCACGAAACAGGGAAGCGGGCGACGGGCTAGGTTTCGAGCTCGTACTCTTTGAGCTTGCGGTAGAGCGTGGTCTTGCCGATGCCGAGCAGGCGGGCGGCGAGCAGTTTATCGCCGCCGAGCTCTTCGACCGCCTGCTGGATGGCGCGCTTCTCGAGCTCGCGCAGCGGCAGGATGCCTTCGCGCGGCGTAGTGCCTGGCGCGGGAGCCGCGGGCGGGACCTGGAGGTTCGAAGGCAGGTCCACCGTGTGCACCACCGAGCCGGCGCCCAGGGCCAGGGCGCGCTCGATGACGTTCTCAAGCTCGCGCACGTTACCCGGCCAGTCGTAGCTCATCAGCCGCGCCAGGGCTTCTTCCGAAATCCCGCTGACGGGCCGGGCCGCGTCGCTGAAGCGCTCGAGAAAATGGTGCACCAGCAGCGGGATGTCGCTCTTGCGCTCGCGCAGGGGCGGCAGCTTCAGGGTGACCACGTTCAGGCGGTAGTAGAGGTCCTTGCGGAAACGCCCCTCGCGCATGGCGGGGTCGAGGTCGCGGTTGGTGGCGGCCACCACGCGCACGTCCACCGAAATCCGCTCGGTGCCGCCCACCGGCTTGATCTCCTTCTCCTGCAAGGCGCGCAGCAGCTTCCCCTGCAGGTCGGGCGAGAGCTCGGCGATTTCATCGAGAAAGAGCGTGCCGCCGTGGGCCATCTCCATCAGCCCGGTCTTCGTCCGCAGCGCCCCGGTGAAGGCGCCCTTGACGTAGCCGAAGAGCTCCGACTCGATGAGCGTGGGCACCAGCCCGGCGCAGTCGACCGGCACGAAGGGCTTCTCCTTCAGCGGTCCCAGGAAGTGGACGGAGCGCGCCACCAGCTCCTTTCCCGTCCCGCTCTCGCCCAGGATCAACACGGGGTGGCGGCTCTGGCTCACTTTGAGGATGAGCTTGTAGAGGCGCTGCATCTTGGGCGAGGTGCCGATCAGGCCGCCGAAGCCCGGCTGGCCGCGCGCCTGCTCGCGCAGGATGCGGTTCTCCTGGGTCAGCTCGAGCTCCTTGAGCGCGTGCTGGAGCTTGGCCTTGAGGTCGTCGACGTGGAAGGGCTTGGCCAGGTAGTCGCGGGCGCCACGCTTGATGGCCTCGACCGCGGTCTCGACCGAGCCGTAGCCGGTCATCAGGATCACTTCCACCTGCGGGTGCGCCTGCTTCACCCGCTCGAGCAGCGCCATGCCGCCGGCCGAGGGCATGCGCAGGTCGGCCAGCACCAGGTCCACCCGCTCGCGGTCGAGCTTGTCGAGCGCCTCCTCGGTCGAGGGCGCTTCCAGCACCGACAGGCCGAGCGACTCGGCCACTTCGCGGCACAAGCCGCACACCGCTGGCTCGTCGTCGGCTACCAGCACCACCCAGCCCTGGCCGCCCGACCGGCCGTCTTCGCTCACAGCCATCGCGTTGTCCCCTCGCATGAGTCGCGGCGAGTGCCCTGCCCGGGCCGCCGCCCCACCAACCCCGTGGCAAGCGTCTTGGCAGGTTGTCTTTGCAAGCACGGTTCCATAATGGAAACAACCCCTAGGGGCAGAATCCTACTCCAATCGGGGCAAAAAAGGCAAAATTGCAGGCAATAGTGCAGTCATTCTTGTTTCAGAATGGGAGTGGCTCCCGATACGGGAATTGACGGTGCCGACGAAACGCTCCGGCTCCCCATCTGCTATGCTGGCTGGCAGCCATGCCCAAGCCCGACATCCTCATCGCCGGTGCCGGCATCATCGGCTGCTCGCTCGCGCTGCGCCTGGCGGAAGAAAAAGTTGCCGTGCTCGTCCTCGACCGCGGTCAGCCCGGCGAAGAAGCCTCCTGGGCGGCGGCGGGCATGCTGGCGCCGACCTCCGAGCACGCGCAAGCCCCGGCCGAGACCGAGCTCGCCGCGGTGAGCGCAGCGCTCTATCCATCCTGGATCGAGAAGCTCGAAGGCCGGATCAAGGAGCCGCTCGGCTACCGGAGCGAAGGCACTCTGCTCGTCGCCTTCAGCGTCGACGAGGCCGCGCAACTCGCCGGCCTGCCTGGCGAGGCGCTCGCGCCGGAAGAGGCGCAGCAACGCGAGCCCGCGCTCAACAAGAAGCTGGTCGCCGCGCGTTTCCTCCCGGGCGACCGCCAGGTGGACAACCGCCGCCTCCTGCAGGCCTTACTGGTCGCCGCCGTAGGCGCCGGGGTCGAGTTCCGCGCCGGCGCGCCGGCGGCCGAGTGGTGGATTGAATCAGGCCGGATGCGCG
>MEKM01000111.1:0-5463 GCA_001766965.1 Acidobacteria bacterium RIFCSPHIGHO2_01_FULL_67_28
GCCGACGGGGTGATGGTGGCGCGGGGCGACCTGGGGGTGGAGATGTCGCCGGAAAAAGTCCCGGTGGCGCAGAAGCGCATCATCACCCTGGCCAACGAGCGGCGGCTGCCGGTCATCACCGCCACGCAGATGCTCGAGTCCATGATCCAGAACCCGCGGCCGACGCGCGCCGAGGCCAGCGACGTCGCCAACGCCATCTTCGACGGCACCGACGCGGTGATGCTCTCGGGAGAAAGCGCCAGCGGGCGCTACCCGCGCGAGGCGGTGGCCATGATGGCGAAGATCGTCATCGAGGCGGAAACGGTAGCGCCGCGCCTGCCCCGCCAGCGCTTGGAGCGCTCCCCCAGCATGGCCGAGACCGTGGCGGAAACCGTGGCCCACGCCTCCGCGCAACTGGGGCTGAAGGCCATCGCCGTCTTCACCGAGAGCGGCTCGAGCGCCCGGCTGGTGTCAAAGGCGCGGCCGGCTCCGCCCATCGTGGCCTTCTCTCCGAGCCAGGAGACCCGCCGGCGGCTGGCGCTGCTCTGGGGAGTGCTGCCGCGGCGCATCAAGCGCATCCGCGACGTCGACGCGCTCACCCACGAAGCCGAGCGGCGCCTGCGGCAGGAAAAGCTGGTTGAGAAGGGCGACCTCATCGGCATCGTCGCCGGCACGCCGCTGGGAAAGAAAGGCACGACCAACCTGGTCAAGTTCCACGCCGTGGGGAGCCGGCTGAAATAGACCGAGAGAAGCGCCGGCTTAGTTGATCCAGCGGTCGGGACGAGGGAGGTCGCGGCTGCGCTGGTCTTCCTCGCGCATGTAGACTTCGAAGTCGCGCCGGCGCCGGCGCAGTTGCCACTCGGCGTAGCCCCGCCGAATCCCCCGGAACAACCCGCCGCCGCGCAAATAGCCCAGCCCGATGAGCATCCCGCCGAGATGCGCCACGTGGCTGACGCCGCTGCCGGGGGCGTTCAGCGCCGAGAACAGCGTCAGCACCCCGAAGATGAGCACGAACAGCCGCGCCGGCACCGGGAAAAGGAACCAGAGGTAGATGGGCTGGCGGGGGTAGAGCAGCCCGAAGGCGAGGAGGATCCCGTAGATGGCGCCCGAGGCGCCGATGGTGGGGATGTGCATGAGGTTGGCCCCGCCCGCGCCCAGCCAGCCGAGCTTGACGCTCACGGTTGTGACCAGGACGCTGAAGAGGCCCGCGCCGGCCCCGGTGACGACGTAATAGCGCAGGAAGCGCCGCCCGCCCCAGTCGTGCTCGAGCACTCCGCCGAACATCCACAGCCCGAACATGTTGAAGAAGATGTGCGCGAAGCCGCCGTGCAGGAAAAGGTAAGTGAGCGGCTGCCAGAGGCGGAACTCGAAAAGAAAACTCTGCGGCGCCAGCCCGAACCAGTCGACGAACGTCCCCGCCAGCGGAGGCGAAGCCAGCTGCAAGACGAGCGTGAGCAGGAAAACTGCGACGTTCAGCAGGATGAGTTTCTTGACGACCGGTGTGAGCGCCCAGCCGAAGCCGCCGCCGCCGTAGCCGCGATAGCTCGGCTCGCCCCAGCCGCGATAGGTTCCCACGCCGCCAGTCTACTCGAGTTTCTTGCGGCCGACGAGGAAAAGCGCCGCCGCCATGGCCAGGAACACGAGCAGGCCGAAGAGGCTGGAGTCGGCCAGCGCCGGCCAATACTTCGTCCCAAGGGCCACGGCCTGGTCGACTTCGAAGCCCACCAGCCCGGCGAGCGCCAGCCCGCCGATGGAGCCGCCGGCGATGAGCCCCGCGGCAAACAGCGCTCCGCTCGAGACCTCGCCTTCCTTGCGGTGGTAGACCTTCTCAATCAGCCAGTTCACCACCCCGCCGCTGAAGATGGGCGCGGTGGTCGAGATGGGCAGGTAGGAGCCCACGGCGAAGGCCAGCGACTTGATGCCGCACAGCTCCATCACCACCACGATGAACACCCCGAGCAAAACCAGCCGCCAGGGCAGGCTCTGCCGCAGGATGCCGTTGATGACCGTGCTCATCAGCACCGCCTGCGGAGCGGGCAGGCGGTCGGAGCCGATGCCGACGCGCTCCTGGAAGTCGATGCGCTGCGCGGCGACGTCGTAGAAGTAGCGCCCGTCGGGCAGCAGGCGCGAGCCAATGACGTTCACCACTTGGTAGCTCTTGCCGTCCTGCACCGCCTCGCCCACCACTTTCATTTCCGCGGTGAGCTGCACGCTCTCCATCGTGAAGGGCTCGACGCGGGTGTAGGCCTGGTTGAGCAGCACCAGGGTAAAACCGATGACCAGCACCGAGGTGAGCGCGCCGATGATCATCGCCACTTCCGCCCTGCTGGGCGTGGCGCCCACCAGGAAGCCGGTCTTGAGCGACTGCGAGGTCGCTCCGCCCACCGCGGCGGCGATGCAGACGATGCCGCCGATGGCGAGCGCCACCGCCGGATAGGAGCCGCCGGTCCAGCCCGCCATCACAAACAGCAGCGAGGTCAGCATCAGCGTAGCGATGGTCATCCCGGAGATGGGGTTGGCCGAGCTCCCGATGAGCCCCACGATGCGCGCCGACACGGTCACGAACAGGAACCCGAAGATGACCACCAGGATGGACGCGATCAAGTTCCCGCTCACTCCCGGATTCACCCGCCAGGCCAGCAGCGCCCAGACGATGACGATCATCGCCAGCGAGCCGCCGAAGATGACCGTTCCGGGCAGCTCCCGGTCGGTGCGCGCCGCGGCCACCGCCCCGGCTTCCTTGCCGCCGCGCAATTGCGCCACCGTGCTGCGCAGCGCCTTCACCATCGTCGGCAGCGTGCGTGAGAGGGTGAACAGCCCTGCCATCGAAACCGCGCCCGCGCCGATGGGGCGGATGTAAGCGTTCCAGAGCGCGAAGGCGTCCATGTCGCGGATGGGGACGGTGCCGGGGAAGATGGGCTCGGTCAGGCCGCTGCCGAAAAACTTGATCATGGGGATGGTCACGAGCCAGGAGAGCACGCCGCCGGCGAAGATCATCCCCGCGGTGCGCGGCCCGATGATGTAGCCGACGCCCAGGTACTCCGGTGTGACGCTGCCGGCGAGCGTCGCGCCCGGATACCAGCTCGGCTGATAGATGGGCCGCGGCTGCCAGAAGAGCAGGCCTTCGTTGAAGAACTTGTAGACCAGCCCCAGGCCGAACCCGGCAAAGACCTTGCCGGCGAAGCTACCGCCTTTTTCGCCGGCGATGAGCACGTCGGCGCAGGCGGTCCCTTCCGGGTAAGCGAGCGAGCCGTGCTCGACTACGTTCAGCTGCCGCCGCAGCGGGATCATGAACAGCACCCCGAGCACGCTCCCCACCAGCGCCAGCAGCAGCACCCGCGGGATCTCCGGCACCCCCAGCGGGAAGCCGAGGAAGATGAGCGCCGGCAGTGTGAAGACCACGCCGGCGGCGATCGATTCGCCCGCCGACCCGGAGGTCTGCACGATGTTGTTTTCGAGGATGGTCGAGCGGCCCAGGTACTTGAAGATGGAAATGGCGATGACGGCGACGGGAATCGAGGCGCTCACCGTCAGCCCGGCGCGCAGCGCCAGGTAGACGGTCACCGCGCCGAAGATCAGCCCCAGCACCGCGCCCAGCAGCAGCGCGCGCAGAGTGAATTCGGCCTGGGTCTGGTCGGCCGGAACGTAGGGTTTGAACGTGGAGGCGGGCTCGGCCATCGGTTTCTCCTGTTTCCCTCCCGAAGCTCCGGGACGGGGAGGGGTATTCGAATCAGCAGGCCCAGCGCAAGCTAGCACGTCGGCGCGCGGCGCTGCAAGCCTCAACTGCGCCCGCAGGCGGCTTCGAGGCTGGCCCACTCGAAGCCGCGCGCCAGCCGCTCGGCCAGCGCCCGCGGCGCCAGCCGCCGGCTCTGATGAAGCAGAAGGGCGCGGTCAAGCGCGGCCAGCTCGGCGCGGTAGACGTCGGCGCGGTGATAGTAGGAGTAGTCCTGGTAGGTGAGCTCCTTCGAGGTTACCAGCGCCAGCAGGAAGTCCCAGAAGCTTTCCCGGCGGAACCACCGCCGCCGGGTTGCTTCCTCCCGCTCGACCGTCAGCGTGTGCGGTTTCGGCTCCTGCGCGTCGGCGAAGCGCACCCACAAACAGGCGGTGGCGTGGAAGCGCCGCGCCGGGTCGGGGTCGGGGAAGCGGGCGAGCGCGGCGTCGAGCGTGGCGTCGTCAATCTCGAAGCCCTCCCACCAGTAGCGGTAGATGTTGTAGGTGCAGGTGCCCGAGCGCAGGTGGGCGCGCACGCGCCCCGGGTGCTTGCCCGTCGTGGCCAGCACCAGTCCGAGGAGCTCTTCGAGCGTCATCGCCTGGCGGACCACCGGGCGCAGGTCGGCGTACTGCGCCAGGTCTTCGCTGTAGCGCACCGCGATGGTGTCGGACGGTTTGAGCACGGGAGACACTGCCAGAGAAATGCAGATTCCTCGCTGCGCTCGGAATGACAGGCGCTAACTTGCCAGGCGCTGGCGGACGAGTTCGTTCACGCGCTTGCCGTCCACGTTCTGCCCGGCGAAGCGCCCCATCACCGTCTTCATCACCTTGCCCGTGTCTTTCGCCGACGCGGCGCCGGTTTCTTTGACCGCTTGCTCGATGGCGGCCTTGATTTGCTCTTCGCTCACCGCCGCCGGCAGGTACTCCTCCAGGATGCCGATTTCTTTTTCTTCTTCCGCGGCGCGGTCGGCGCGGCCGCCTTTCCTGAACTCTTCCGCCGCCTCGTGGCGCTGCTTGACCAGCGTCTTCATCACCGCCAGCGCCTCGGTGTCGTCGAGCGCGGCCCTCTTTTCGATGCGGCGGTTCTCGAGCGCCGTCTTGAGCATCCGCAGCACGAGCAGGCGCAGCTCGTCCCTTGCCTTCATCGCCGCCGTCAGCTCTTTTTGTATTCTGTCGGCGAAAGACATTCGGCTCCTCTCGTGTCCCGCGCGAACGCGCGAATGGCGTAGAATACCTGACGCTCCCCGACGAAGCAAACACGATGAAGATCCTGGTCACCGATAAAATCGCCGAGCGCGGTCTCGACCTGCTGTGCAGCGAGGGCTGGACGATTGAAGAAGTCCCGCCCAAGGACACGGCCGCCATTAAGAAAGCGCTGGCCGACGCCACGGCTTGGATTCTGCGCTCGGGGACGCAGGTGACCACCGAGCTGCTCGAAGCCGCGCCCAACCTGAAAGTCATCGGCCGCGCCGGCATCGGCGTGGACAACATCGACCTCGAGGCCGCCACCCGCCGCGGCATCCTGGTGATGAACACGCCCGGCGGGAACGCCGTGAGCGTGGCGGAGCACACCTTCGCTCTGCTGCTTGCGCTCGCCCGGCGCGTGCCCGCCGCCGACCAGTCGACCCGCAGCGGCGAGTGGCGCAAGAACGAATTCGCGGGCTTCGAGCTGAAAGGCAAGACGCTCGGGCTGGTGGGCCTCGGGCGCATCGGGCAGGAAGTGGCGCGGCGGGCGCTCGTTTTCGAAATGCAGGTCCTGGCCCACGATCCCTT
>MEKM01000111.1:5558-6123 GCA_001766965.1 Acidobacteria bacterium RIFCSPHIGHO2_01_FULL_67_28
CTCCAGTCCGGCCAGGTGGCCGGGGCGGCGCTTGACGTCTTTGCCGACGAGCCGCCGCGCGACTCGCCTCTCTTGAAGCTCCCGAACGTCATCGCCACCCCCCACATCGGCGGCTCGACCGCCGAAGCGCAGGAAGAGGTCGGCTGGCGCATCGCCCAGCAGGTGCGCGATTACCTGAAGGACGGCGTGGTGCGCAATGCCGTCAACCTGCCCACGCTTTCAGCGGAAGAGTACCGCCGCTTGAAGCCCTACCTGGAGCTGGCCGAGCGCCTGGGGGCGTTCGCCGCGCAGGTGGCGGGGCCGATGCTGCGCGTCAGCTTGCGCTACGCGGGGGAAGTGGGCGAGCTGAACACGCAGCTCCTGCGCAACGCCGTGCTGAAGGGGATCCTCGCGCGCGTGGTGAGCGAGCCGGCCAATCTCGTCAACGCGCAGACGCTGGCCGCCGAGCGCGGCCTGACGCTCGAAGAGACGCACGTGCGGCGCGAGCAGTCCCGCAGCCTCGGGATTCCCAACACGCTCGGGGTGACGCTGCATTCCAATGGCGAGCAGTTTTCGGTCGAAGGGA
>MEKM01000112.1 GCA_001766965.1 Acidobacteria bacterium RIFCSPHIGHO2_01_FULL_67_28
AGAAAGGCAACTGCGCCACCTGCCACGCGCTCGGCGAGCAGCATGCCCTCTTCACCGACAACAAGTTCCACAACCTGGGCGTGGGCGTGGTCTTCTCGAAGTCGGGCGAGCCGATCATGAAAGACCTCGGCCGCAACGACGTCACCAAGCAAGAGGCCGACAAGGGCGCGTTCAAGACCCCCTCGCTGCGCAACATCGCCTTGACCGCCCCCTACATGCACGACGGCAGCCTGAAGACATTGAAGGACGTGATCGACTTCTACGTCGGCGGCGGCACCTCCAACCCGCACCTCGACAAGGAAGTCCACGCGCTCGACTTCCTCACCGGAAAGGAACGCGAGGACCTGCTGGCGTTCCTCGAATCGCTCACCGGCGAGATGCCGGCCAACGTCGGCCCGCCGGAAAAGAAGTAGGGCGCGCCAGCCAAGCTCTAGCCGCGGCAAGTTGTCCCGGTTTCACCGGCCGGGACAACTTGTACCTCTCCGCCCTGCCCTCCTGATTCCCTTCTCTATCGCGAAGTCGTTGTTTATCAGCAACTTACAAAGAACGCGCGGCCGGCCGAGTGGACACCCAAGTGCACCCCCGTGGGGGCGGAAGAGTATGGAGGAGGAAGGATCATGCCCACGCTGCTAAGTGACTTGGAAATCGCGCACGCCGCGAAACTTGAGCCCATCACGGATGTCGCGCACGGGCTGGGGCTGGAGGACTACGAGCTCGAGCTCTACGGCCGCTACAAGGCCAAGATTGATTTGTCGGTGCTCGAGCGGCTGAAGACGCGCCCGAGCGGGAAGATGATCTCCGTTACCGCCATCAACCCGACGCCGCTCGGCGAAGGCAAGACGGTCACGGCCATCGGCCTGGGCCAGGCGCTGGGGCGTTCGGGCCACAAGGTCTGCAACACCTGCCGGCAGCCCTCGCTCGGGCCCACCTTCGGCATCAAGGGCGGCGCCGCCGGCGGCGGCTACTCGCAGGTCGTCCCGATGGAAGACATGAACCTGCACCTGACCGGCGACTTCCACGCCGTCACCGCGGCGCAGAACCTTTGCGCGGCCATGATTGACGCCAGCCTCCTGCACGGCAACCCGCTGCGGCTCGACCCGTTGAACATCACCTGGCGGCGCTGCCTGGACACGAACGACCGCGCCCTGCGCGACATCGTCCTCGGCCTGGGCGGCAAAGCCAACGGCGTCCCCCGCGAGACCGGCTTCGACATCACCGCCGCCTCGGAGACCATGGCCATCCTGGCGCTGGCCAATTCCCTCGCCGACCTCCGGCAGCGCCTCGGGCGCATCGTCGTCGGCTTCACCACGGACGGAAAGCCCGTGACCGGAGAAGACCTGAAAGCCGCCGGGGCCATGACCGTCCTGCTGCGCGACGCCCTGAAGCCGAACCTGATGCAAACGCTCGAGCACACGCCGGTGCTCGTCCATTGCGGACCGTTCGGCAACGTGGCCCACGGCAACAACTCCGTGCTCGCCGACCGCATCGCGCTGCGCCTGGCCGACTACGTCATCACCGAATCGGGCTTCGGGGCTGACATGGGCTTCGAGAAGCTCGTGAACATCACCTGCCGGCAGAGCGGGCTGGAGGTGGCGACGGCCGTGGTCGTCTGCACCGTGCGCGCGCTCAAGATGCACGGCGGCGTGGGAAAGATCGTTGCGGGCAAGCCCCTGCCGCCCGAGCTAACTCAGGAGAACTTTCCGGCGCTCGAGAAAGGTCTCGAGATCCTGGGCGCGGCGCTGCACATCGTCCGGGCCATGGGCGTGCCGGCGGTGGTGGCGGTGAACCGGTTCGAGACCGACACGGACAAGGAGCTGGCTTTCGTCGTCGAGCAAGCGCAGCAGCGCTTCGGCGTGACCGCGGTGGTCTCCGACGTCTTCGCCCGGGGCGGCGAGGGCGGGCGCGAACTGGCCGAGGCGGTGGTCGCGGCGACGCGCCAGCCGTCAAAGATGTGCCTGCTCTACCCCGACGACCTGCCCGTCAAGGAAAAAATCGAGCGGCTGGCTACGCGCTTGTATGGCGCCGACGGGGTCGAGTACGCCCCGGAAGCCAACCGCAAGATCAAGCTCTACACCGACCTCGGCTTCGGGCGGCTGCCCATCTGCATGGCCAAGACCCACCTCTCGCTCTCGCACGACCCGAACTGGAAAGGCGTGCCGAGGGATTACAAGTTCGCCATCCGCGACGTCCGGCTCTCGGCCGGGGCGGGCTTCCTCTATCCGATTGCGGGCGAAATGCAAACCATGCCGGGGCTGGGCTCGCAGCCCGCCGCCGTCCGCATCGACGTCAACGAGCGGGGCGAAGTGGTGGGCCTGTTCTAGAAGAGAGGAATGCGGAAGGTGGGAGTCGAACCCACACGGCCTTGCGGCCACAGGATCCTAAATCCTGTGCGTCTGCCAGTTCCGCCACTTCCGCAGCCAACGGAAGTATAGCAGAGGAACAAGCTCGGTCCAGGCTCGGACTGTAGCGGCGCTCTGGGAGCGCCGACCACGCCGCCGGTCATAGACCGGCGCTACAGCCGGGCTAGCCTAGCTGGCGAGAGATTTTGCGGGCAGCTTCCTGGACGAGCTCGGCGACTTTCGCCAGCGTGTCGCGGTTGATTTGGCTGGTGGTGCCGCTGACGCCGACCGCCGCCTGCACCTGCCTGTCCGGCCCCATGACCGGGGCGCCCACGCAGCGCGCCCCGAGGTTGTTTTCTTCGTCATCCACGGCGTAGCCCTGGGCGCGGACTTTCTCGAGTTCCTTCACGAGGCGCGGCAGACTGGTGAGGGTTTTCGGGGTGCGCTTGCGCAGGCCGCGCTCGCGGAACAGGCTCTCGACCTCCGGCGCCGGCAGGTGCGCCACCAGGGACTTGCCTACGCTGGTCGAGTGCAAGTCCATCCGCCGGCCCACCCAGGTGTCCATCTTGATGAAGCCGGGCGCGTCTACCTTTTCGATGTACACCGCCTGGTCCTGGTCGAGCACAGCGAGGTGGGCGGTGAGGCCGGAGCGCTCAACGAGCTGGCGCAGCACCGGCTGGGCGGCGTCGCGGATGCCCAGGCCGGTGAGCACCTCCCGGTTCAGGCTCAAGACCTTCAACCCCGGGCGGTAGCGGCCGCTTTCGGGGTCGCGCCGGACGTACCCCCGCCGTTCCAGCGCCCGCAAGAGGTAGCTGGCCGAGCTCTTGGGGATGGCCAGGCGGCGGCTCAACTCGGAATTGGTCAGGCCGCCGGCCGCTCCGGCCAGGGCCTCGAGCATACCGAGGGCGCGGTCAACAGCGGTGGAGGGGCTCTTGTCGCGGCCGGGCATGGCGGGGGAGAGGGTAGCACATTTTGTTCAATAGGGTGAACGCCCGCTTGACATTCTGTACGCGGCCTGTACGATGGCTCGCACCCGGGTTCAATATTTTGAACGAACGAGGTGCCCCGTGGAAGGTCCCTCCCTTCGTGAATACCCCCGCATGGTGCTGCACAGGCCGGTCGAGCTCCGAGTGGAAAAGAAGGCCATCAAGGTGAAAGAGGCGGGCAACTTGAGCATGAGCGGGCTGTACGTGGAGGGCGAGAAGCTGCCCGTGGGCACGGCGGTGCACGTCACCGTCAGCTCTTCCCCGCCGGTGGACGTTGACGGGGTGGTGCGCTACGCCACCGACAACGGCCACCCGGGCGTCGGCATCGAGTTCACCCACGTCACCGAGGCCAACCGCAAGCGCCTGGAGCTGCTCATCGCCGAAATCACCCGCCAGGGCGCGCCCGCCAGCTAGCCCGCCGGCGGCCGGCGCCGGACGAGCGCCGCCATCTCTTTGCGGCAGAGGAGGGCGGTCAAGCCGAGGTCCGCGCCGATCCACTCCCCCACCCAGATCCAGAACTCCCGGGTGTCCTTCATGGCCAGCGAATAGCTCATCAGCTGGAGGAAGATGGTCCCCAGGGTTACTCCGAGGATGAGGGCCACGAGCAGGATGCTCGCAGCCGGTGCAAGCCGCCCCATGCGCGGATTATACGCCCCGGCGGCGGATTGCCAAGCCGCGCCGCCTCTGCTAGTCTGAAGGATTCCCGACAGCGCCAAAGAGAGGACTGTGGCCGCCGAGACCAATACCTGCCAGCGGGAGCTCGAAGTCGAGATCCCGGCCGAGACGGTGGAGCGCGAAACCCAGCGCGTCACGCGCGAGTTCGCCCGCCAGGTGCGCCTGCCCGGCTTCCGCCCCGGCAAGGCCCCGGCGGAGCTGGTGCGGCGGCGCTTCTGGGACGACATCAAGAGCGAAGTGCTGCACCATTTGATTCCCGTCTCACTTGAAAACGCTTTCAAGGAGCAGAACCTCGCTCCCGTGGGCGACCCGGCCATCGCCGAGCTCTCGTTCGAGCCGGCCAAGCCGCTGCGCTTCAAGGCCACCTTCGAGGTGCTGCCCGAAATCCGCCTGGGCGAGTACAAGGACCTGGAAGTGGAGCCGGCGCGGATCGAGCTGACGGAGGAAGATCTGGAGCGCGAGCTCGAGGCGCTGCGGCAGCGCGCCTCCACCTTCGAGGCGGTCACCGACCGCGCGTCCCAGGACGGCGACACGGTGGTGGCCTCGCTCCTCGGCGTCGTCACCCAGCCGAAGGACAAGCGCGACCCGATTACGCTTGAGGACGTCCACGTGGAAGTGGCCGGCGAGGGGACGCTCGAAGCTTTCAGCGACGGGCTGCGCGGCGCGCGCGCGGGCGAAGAGCGGCAGTTCAGCGTGGCCTATCCGGCGGACTACCCCGAAGCGAACCTGGCCGGGCGCGCGGTGGCCTTCACTGCCCGCGTGAAAGAGGTCAAGCGCCGGAAACTCCCCGAGCTCAACGACGCTTTCGCCGAACAGGTGAGCGATTTGAAGACGCTGGCCGACTTGAAAGCCAAGCTGCGCGAAGGCCTGGAGCGGGCGCGCGGCGAGCGGGAAAAGCAGTTGACCGAGCGGCGGCTGCTCGAGGCGCTGCTGGCCCGGCACGATTTCCCCGTGCCGGAGGCGCTGGTGGAGCGGCAGCTCGACCAGCGCCTGGAGCGGCAGGCGCGGACGCTGCTCGCCCAGGGGATCGACCCGCGGCGGGCGCCGGTGGACTGGGGGCGGCTCCGGCGGGAGCAGCGCGCCGGGGCCGTGCTCGACGTCAAGCTGCGGCTGCTGGTCGAGCGCATCGCCCAAGCGGAAAAACTCGAAGCCGCGGAAGAGGACATCACCCGCGAGCTCGAGCGCCTGGCCCGCGAGGCCGGCCAGAACCCCCAAACCCTGCGCGCCCGCTTGACAAAAGAGGGCGGGCTGGGTAGGATTGAATCCGCCGTCCGCAGTGAGAAGGTGATTGAGTTCCTCCGCTCTCACGCCCGGTTCACAGCGCCGAACCGGGGATAGAATTCCGACGACAAACAACAATGCCCCGCGACCCTGACGACTCCGGAAGTTACAGCACGCTCGTGCCCATGGTCATCG
Organism: Acidobacteria bacterium RIFCSPHIGHO2_01_FULL_67_28; assembly: GCA_001766965.1. GTDB lineage: Bacteria > Acidobacteriota > Terriglobia > Acidiferrales > 2-02-FULL-67-57 > 2-02-FULL-67-57. The sequence goes on from MEKM01000112.1 coordinate 5,417, forward strand.
AGCAGACCGCCCGGGGGGAGCGCGCCTACGACATCTACTCCCGGCTGCTGCGGGACAACATCGTCTTCATCGGCACGCCCATTGACGA
>MEKM01000113.1 GCA_001766965.1 Acidobacteria bacterium RIFCSPHIGHO2_01_FULL_67_28
TCTCCACGTCGACCCCGGCGCCACCGTGGTCGGCAAGACCGAAACCGTCGTTGCCAAACCGAAGGAGAACCGCTTCACCCAACCCAAATTCTACGGCCAGAAGGCGCTGGGCATCGGCATCGCCTTTGTGATCGGCTGGCTGCTCTACTGGCTCTTCCCCGCCCTGTTCACCGCCGAGTTGCAGACGGCGGGCGATGCCGCCAAGACGGTGGGCATCGGCTTCCTGGGACTGGTGGCTACACCCGTGGCGGCGTGTGTGCTCGGCATCGTGCTGATCGGCATCGGGGCGCTGGCCGACGTCCTGCTCATTGCCAGTCTCATCCCGCTTATCGCCCTCATGGTGTGGCTGCTGGCCATCTACATCTCCAAGGTGTTTGTCGCGCTGCTCCTCGGCCGGGCGCTGCTGCGGGCGCCGGCCGGCCAAGCCGCGCGCTTTGCCCTGCCTCTGCTTCTCGGCTTGGTGCTCGTGATCATCAGCTTCCACCTGCCGTATGTCGGCAAGCTGCTTCACTTCCTGGTGTGGCTGCTGGGGCTCGGAATCATGCTCCTCCAGGCCTATCGCCACTACTGGCCGCGCCCGGCCCGCGCTGCCGCCTGAAGCCTGCACCAGCAGCGGTTTGAAACCTGGCCGCCATCTGCGGTATGCTGCTTTCCGTACGCCGCTCGCAGCCCCGCGGAGGCGGAGGGATACCCCGTGACCTACCGGACTGAAAAGGACTCTCTCGGCGAAAAGAAAGTGCCCGCCGAGGCCTACTACGGCATCCAGACCCAGCGCGCCGTAGAGAACTACCCCATCAGCGGCTACCGCGCTCACCCCATCCTCATCCGCGCCATGGGGATGATCAAGAAGGCCGCCGCCCTGGCCAACCGCGAGCTGAAGCTGGTGGAGGAAAAGCGCGCCGCGGCCATCCTCCAGGCGGCCGAAGAAGTGATGGCCGGCAAGCTGAACGACCAGTTCGTGGTGGACGTTTACCAGGCGGGCGCCGGCGTCAGCTTCCACATGAACACCAACGAGGTCATCGCCAACCGCGCCATCGAGATTCTCGGCGGCCAGCGCGGCGACTACGCCCTCTGCCACCCCAACGACCACGTCAACTTCGGCCAGTCCACCAACGACGTCATCCCCACCGCCCTGCGCCTGGCGGCCATCCTGCTCTTCCAAGAGCTGCTGCCGGAGATGGAGCGCTTGAGCCGGGCCTTCGCCAAGAAGGGCCAGGAGTTCGACGGGATTCTGAAATCCGGCCGGACCCACATGCAAGACGCCGTGCCCATCCGCCTGGGGCAGGAGTTCGCCGGCTACGCCGTGGCCGTGCGCCGCGCCTACGACGAGATCCGCCACGCCCAGGACGTGCTGCGAGAGCTCGGCATCGGCGGCTCGGCGGTAGGCACGGGAGTGAACACGCATCCGCGCTACCAGGCGCTCGTCGTCCAGCGCTTGAGCGAAGTCTCCGGCCAGCCGTTGACTCCCACCAAAGACATGCGCTGGACGATGCAGTCGAACCTGCCCCTGGCGGTGGCTTCGAGCGCCCTGCGCAACTACGCCCTCGAGCTCATCCGGATTTCGAACGACTTGCGGTTGCTGGCGAGCGGGCCGAACACCGGCTTCGCCGAAATCAACCTGCCGGCGCTCCAGCCCGGCTCGTCCATCATGCCGGGGAAGATCAACCCGGTGATTCCGGAGCTGGTGGCCATGGTGAGCTTCCAGGCGGTCGGCAACGACGTCGCCACGGCGCTGGCGGTGCAGGCCGGGCAGCTCGAGTTGAACGTGATGATGCCCACCATGGCCTGGAACGTACTGCATTCGACCGAGATCTTGAAAAACACGACGCGCCAGTTCAGCCTCGCCTGCGTCGAGGGCATCACCGCCAACAAGGAGCGCTGTACGCGCTACGCCCAGTCCACCGTGTCGCTCGCCACCGCGCTCAACCCTTACATCGGCTACGCCAAGACCGCGGAGATTGTGAAGCAAGCGATCAAGCAGGGGCGGCCCATCACCGAGATTGCGCTCGAGCGGAAGCTGCTCGACCCGAAGCAGCTCCAGAAGATCCTCGACCCGCGCCGCATGACCGAGCCCGCCCCGCCCCTCGAAGAAGCGAAACGCGAGGCCGCCGCCAACCCTACGAAACGCGCGGCTGGCAAAGCCAGCAAACGCCGCGCGCCCGCCCGCAAGGCGAAGCGGAAGCGCTAGCTCTGCGCCTCAGCGCGGGTGGCCCACAGGGATCAGGTAAAGAAGCCGGTGGTCAGCCGGCAGCGAGAGCACCCGCTGCACCGCGGCGTCCTCGAAGGCGCCGAGAGGAACCCCACCCAAATCCAGGGCCACCGCCTGGAGCAACAAGTTCTGGGCGGCGTGGCCGGCCTCCAAGTCCACGTAGCGGCGCGCCCGCGAGGGGCCGTACTTGCCGGCCGTGCGCTCGTAGACGGCGACGAGGACGAAGACCGCCGGCGCCTCCAGAACGGACTCCTGCTCCAGCGCGGCGCGGTAGAGGGCACGGCGCAAGTCTTTGTCGGAGAGACGCCGGAGTTGGTGGCGCCGCGGGTCGTAGTGATAGAACCCCGAGGCGATGACCACGTAGGTTTCCAGCGGATAAAGCGCCCCGGCGGAGGGCGCCGTGCGATAGCCCTCCGGGTGCGTGATTCCCTGCGCCGCCCACAGCAGTTGGCCCAGCTCTCGTTCCGTCAGCGATGTCGGGGCAAACTCCCGCACCGACCGCCGCCGCCCCAGCGCCTCTTCCAGCGTCACGCGGCCTTTGCGCTCCGGCGCCGGCAAAGCGATCACCTCCGGCGAACTGGTCTTCTTCCCTTCGGCCTCGGGCCCGATTCTGGCAGGCATAAGCGCTCCTAAGCAGGAAAGCAATAGTGCCGCGACCGGCGAAACGCCCCGGAGCACTCCCTCCTCCCTTCTCACTCCTCCCGGGAAAACAAATGACGGTTCCCGAGGCGAACATTGACCAGGCCGGCAGCGCGGGCGGCGGCGGCGGCAGCTCCCGCCTGCCGCAGCGAAGTCGCCGGCAAGTCAGACATGTAAAAGTGAGGAGCAAAACCCAGCAGGGCGTAAGGGATGCTCGGGTCCAGCTCGGCGATAAACCGAGCGAGGCGCCCCACTTCCGCCGCCTCCACGTAGCCCGGTACCAACAGGGTGCTGGCCACCAGCAGCGGCGGCTCCGGCCGCTCGCGGATGCGCCGCGCTACCCGGGCGAAGTTTTCCAGCGTGCGCTGGTTGGAGGCGCCGGTGAGGGCAAAGTGCAACGCCTCGTCGTAGGCTTTCAAATCGAATTTCACGCAGCCGCCCGTCGCCAAGGAGAGCGCCACGGCGCGGTCAAGCAGCCGCGGGTTCGAGCTGCCGTTGGTTTCCCAGCAGACGGTCACTCCCCTCTTCGCCAGCCCATCGCCGGCCGCCAGCGCATGCAGGATCTGCGAGGCCGGGTCGCCGCCGAAGAAGCACGCGCAAAAGGTCTCCCCGTTCGCCACCGCCGCCAGTTGGGCGGCCGTCGAGACCCGGGCGCCGGTCAGCGGGGCGCGGCGAAACTGCCAGTTCTGGCAGAACAGGCAGTTGAAGGTGCAACTGGCATAGAAGACGGCCAGGTTGTGCTTGCCGGGTTGGCGGCTGCCGGCGCAGACCCAGTCGGCCACGCAGTTGGTGGGGAGCGGGTCCCGGTACCAGTGCAACAACCCGCGGGCCGCCGTTCCGGCCAGATGCACCAGCCGGCCGTCCCGCGCTGTGCGCAGGCCGCAGTAGCCGCGTTCGCCTTCGCGGATGCGACAGCCCTGCGCGCACAGGGGGCACGGCACTCCGCCGGCGGCTTGCGGGGGAGCCGCAGGCAGCCCAAAGGCGCCGCGGGTGCGCGCGTGCACGTCCCGCGCCAGCGTTACAGCTTCGGCCGGGCGCGTGCGAATGCACTCCCCGCACACGCCGAGGGCCGCGTTGACCAGGCTGTCTTCCTGGCCGCAGAGCCGACAGGCCTGAGCCAGCAGCCCGGCGGCTGCCTCTTTGCTGCCGAGATCGGGCCGGGGCCTCATGCGCTTCCTGCTGCCTGATTCCGGGGGACCTGCCCCCGCAGGGACGCTTCAGAGCTTGTAGCCGATCGTGCGCAAAAACTCCTTGCGCTGCTTCGCGTCCGCAGGACTTTCTACACCCTTCGGGGAGTAGCCATCTATGACGCCCAGCACACCCCGGCCTTGCTCGCTCTGCGCCACTACGACTTCCACGGGATTGGCCGTGGCGCAGTAGATGGAGCAGACCTCGAAGCAGTCCTTGATGCGGCTCAGCACGTTGACGGGGTAGCCCTGGCGGAGCAGCACCACGAAGAGGTGCCCGGCCCCGATGGCCTGGGCATTCTCGACGGCGGCCTGGCGCAGCTCCTCGTCGTTGGCCTCCACCCGCACCAGGCAGGGCCCGGAGGCCTCGTTGAAGGCGATGGCAAACTTGATCCCGGGCACAGTGTTCACCATCACCTCGTAGAGATCTTCCACCGTCTTGATGAAATGCGTTTGCCCGAGAATGAGGTTGGCGTTTTCGGCGACCTTCATGCGGACGGTTTGGAGTTCCATGGTCACACTCTCCCCGCGGCGAGCTTCTGGGGAACATACTACACCCGCGAGGGGCGCGCCGGCGGAGGAGGACGGGAGGCTAGGGGCGCGGGGCTTCGGCGCTTTCTACGTCGCTTCGTCAATCTTTCGGATTCTAGGGATGTGGCGCCCGCCCTCGAAGGGAGTGCGCAGCCAGGTGTCCAGGATGGTCAGGGCGTCCTCGAAGTCCATCATGCGCTGGCCGAGCGAGAGCATGTTGGCGTCGTTGTGCTGGCGGGCCAGCCGCGCCGACTCCGCATTCCAGCCGATGGCGCACCGCACGCCCTTGATGCGGTTGGCCACCATGGCTTCGCCGTTCCCTGACCCGCCGAGGACGATTCCCCGCTCGCACTCGCCCCGGGCAACCGCCAGCGCCGCCGGGCGGATGAAATCCGGATAGTCCACCGACGCGTCCGAAGTCGTCCCGAAGTCCCGGACGTCGTGACCGGCGCGGATCAGGTGCTGTTTGATCTTTTCCTTGTAGGTAAAACCGGCGTGGTCGGAAGCAATGGCGATTTTCATCCGGTCAGCGGGAACGCCTCTACGTGCGGGGCGGCTTCAGCGGCTGCGCCAGGAGCTGCTCCTTGCGGTACACCATGTCGGCAATGTTGTAGGTGGCGAGCTCGAAGCCGTGGCCGTGGGTGATGGCGTCGGTGGGGCAGGCCTCGACGCAGTAGCCGCAGAAGATGCAGCGCGAGTAGTCGATGTTGTAAACCTTGGCGAAGCGCTCGGCGGCGCTGATGCGGCGCTCGGCAGTGTTCTCGGCCGCCTCGATGTAGATGCACTGCGCCGGGCAGGCGGCGGCGCACAGGAAGCAGGCCACGCACTTCTCCAGCCCGTTCTCGTCCCGGTGGAGCACGTGGACGCCGCGGTAGCGGGCCTCAAAGCGGACAGG